>CAZAIE010000089.1:0-12738 GCA_964485035.1 uncultured Myxococcaceae bacterium
CAGGGGAGGCGAGTTGGGGGGGGCGGAACTAGTGTCCGCCGCAGCCGCCACAGAACTCGCAGGAGTGCCCGGCCCCCGCTGCGCTGGCCTGCGGCCGGCCGATCCACCGGTCCTCCAGCTCGCTCGCGAGCTGCTCGAACTCCAGGAGCTTGGCGGCGCTCGCGCGCACGGCCTGGTCGATCTCTCCGTCGAGCGCCTCCATCAACTCCCCGGGCATCCGCTGCTCGGCCATGGGGTAGAGGATGCGGTCCTCCTTCTGGATGTGCGCGCGCAGCAGCGTCGAGAACTCGACCGCGGCGTTGGCCACCGCGCGGGCCTCGACCGGGCTCCACGTGGGCTTCTGTGCCAGCTCACCCAGCGCCCTCACCAGCGCCCGGCCTGCATCGTGCTCGGTGAGCATCACCGCGACGGGCCCCGTCTCGCGAGGGAAGCCCGCGCCGATCAGCCGCTGGAAGAGCAGGTCCTCCTCCTTGCCGTGGTGCAGCGCGTCGGCGTACCCGCGCAGGAAGTGCACGAACCGGCCGAGCTCCTCGTGCTCCAGCTCCTCCCCGGCCTCGGCGCGGCGCGCGTAGGCCTCCAAGGCGTCGAGGACGCGCTCGATGGTGCGGTGCTCGCTCATCAGGATCTCGATCGTGGTCGTCATGTCTGCTCCTGGACTCTGGCCCCGTGGGCCGTCGTGGTTGCCAGGAGCTTGAGCAAGCGTCGGGCCAGCACCGAACCCCGCGATTTCCGGTCCGTCGGCGCTAGGAGCACCCAAAGGACGGTGCGCGCACCCAAACTTGGGTATGACACCGGCCCATGGGTGCGTGTCACGGAGCGCAGGTGGAAGCGGCCATCGTCGACGAGGCGATCGGCGCGGTGCTGTCGACGGTGGACCTGGCTGCGGTGCTGGAGCGGACGGCGGCGCTGCTCCGCCGTCACTTCGGGGAGACGCGGGTGGCGATCCACCGGCTGGTGGCCGACGCCCCCGGCCAGCTCGAGTCCGCGCGGGTGGACGACCCCCGCTATCCGGCGCCCACGCCGGGAACGCGTCTGCCGCTGGAGGGCAGCGCCAGCGGCGAGGCGCTGCGGACCGGAAGGTACGTGGTGGTGGACCCGCTGGGCTCGGGCCGCTTCCGCGAGGAGCCGGGGCTGGTCGAGCACGGCTATGGGGCGCTGGTGGTGTTCCCGCTGCTCTTCGAGGGCAAGGCGCTGGGCACCCTGGAGATCGCCCACCTGCCCAAGGACGGGCTGCTCGCGTGCTGCCTGCGCACCGCGGAGCAGGTCGCACGGCTGACCGCCATCGCCTTGAACAACAGCCTGATGGTCGAGGAGGTGCGGCGGCTCAACCGGCTGCTCGACCGCGAGAACGCCCAGCTCCGCGAGGAGCTGAGGGAGATCCGCCGGGAGGAGCGGTACGTGGCGGAGAGTCCGGCGATGAAGGCGGTGGTGGAGCAGGTGCGCCGAGTCGCCGGCTCGGTGAGCACGGTGCTGGTGCGAGGCGAGACCGGGACGGGCAAGGAGGGGCTCGCCCGGATGATCCACGACTTCAGCCCGCGCTTCGGCGGGCCGTTCGTGGTGGTCAACATGGGCGCTATCCCCGACACCCTCATCGAGAGCGAGCTCTTCGGGCACGAGAAGGGCGCCTTCACCGGCGCCGCCGCGCGCAAGGCGGGCCGGTTCGAGCAGGCCCACGGAGGCACGCTCTTCCTCGACGAGATCGGCGACGCGCCGCTCCCGGTGCAGGTGCGGCTGCTGCGCGTCCTGCAGGAGCGGGAGGTACAGCGGGTGGGGGCCGGCGAGGCCTTCAAGGTGGACGTGCGCGTGGTCGCGGCGACCAACCGTCCGCTCGAGCAGCTCGTCCGTGAGGGCCGGTTCCGCGAGGACCTGTTCTACCGCCTCAACGTCTTCCCGGTGGTGCTCCCGCCGCTGCGCGAGCGCCGGGAGGACCTCCGCCCGCTCGTGACCTTCTTCCTCGCGCGCCAGGCCGCGCACATGCACCGCCGTCCGCCGCGGGTGGGCGAGGCCTGCTGGCAGCAGCTCGAGTCGGCGCCCTGGCCGGGCAATGTCCGCGAACTGGAGAACACCCTTCAGCGCGCGCTCATCCTCAGCCCGGGCGAGGAGCTGGTGCTGCCGGCGCCGCAGGCCACGGCCCCATCTCCCGGTCCGACGTCCCGCCCCGAGGCCCTGGCGGGGCCGGTGCGGACCTTCGACGACGAGGTGAGGGCGCTGCTGGAACGGGCGCTCGCGCAGACCAAGGGGAAGGTCTACGGCCCCGACGGCGCGGCCGCGCTCCTGGGACTGCAGCCCACCACGCTCCAGGGCAAGCTGCGCAAGTACGGCATCTCGCGGTGAGTCAGCGGCTGGTCTTGCGGACCCAGACGTCGACCTCGGGCTCGAAGTCCTTGCCCTCGATCACCAGGTCCTTGCCCTCGAGCTGCGGCATGGGGTGCACCTGGTAGTGGTCCGGGGTGTGGCGCGGGGCGAGGCGCAGCACGATGCGGCAGCGCTCGACCGTCCCGGCCCAGCGGGCGCCCGTCCGGAGCACGTAGCCGAACTCGTAGTCCATGCCCTCCCAGGCGCGCAGGGACCGGTAGGTGATGCGCAGCGCAACCGTCTCGCGCGGGGCGAACTTCACCTCGAAGGACCGCCAGGCCAGCTTCGCCTCGATGGAGAAGTCGTCCTGGGCGAGCGGCTGGTCCACGACCATGGTCTTGAGCAGCGCCTGCTGGTCCGCGGGCAGGCCCAGCGACGCGAGCTTCGCCCAGACCTGTTTGCGCTTTCCGCCCAGCCCCGCGATGTCCAGGAGCGTTGGCTCGGCCTCCACGGGGACCGCCAGCTTCGCCTGGGCCAGCCGGTCCAGCGTCTGCTGGGTGAGCCCCCGGTCGAGTAGGATGGACCGCTCGTAGACGCGGGCGCGCACCGCCTTCTCGTCCTTCACCGCGAGAGGTTCGCCGCGGGCGGTGACCTTGAAGTCGTCGACGCCCCCGATGCTGCCGCCAGCGGCCATGCCGCCCTCGACCGTGGGGAAGCCGATCTTCAGGGTGACCGGGGCCTCGCCGAGGTTCTCGAGCAGGTAGTCGCCCTCGTAGCCCACCGTCGCGGCGCGCATCGGGGGGCCCTTGGGGTTGAAGGGCGGCAGTTCGGTGACGAGCCCGTCGGTCATCACCACCGTCTCCTCGACGAGGCGGATCTGCCGGGCGTCCTTCACCACCAGAGGGGTGGGGGCCTTGCCCGCGCTGCCCACCGGCGCGGGGTTGGCGAGGGCCAGAGCGGGCAACAGGGCCACCGCGAGGGCGACGAGGAGCGAGCGCATGGGCGAGAGGATACCGCTCACCCTGGCCAGGTCCAGGCGCAAGCGAAGAAGCCGTCCGTGCCGTGGAGGTGCGGGAGCAGGCGCAGCGGCGCCTCTCCCAGCAGCGGCGCGGGGTGCCAGCCCGGGTGCTGCGAGGCGAAGGCCGCAGCCACGCCCTCGTTCTCTTCTCGCGTCAGGGTGCAGGTCGCGTAGACCAGCAGGCCCCCGGGGCGCACGTGCCCTGCCGCCCGCGTGAGGATCTCCAGGGAACGGGCTGCGAAGCCCGAGATCTCCTCGGGGCTCGTCTTCCAGCGCAGGTCGGGGCTGCGGCGCAGCGTGCCCAGGGAGGAGCAGGGCGCGTCGACCAGGACCCGGTCGAAATCTCCCAGCCACGGGAGCGGCCCTTGGGCGTCGATGCGGTGCGTCCGCACGCAGGTGACGCCTGCCCGGCGCAGTCGCGCCGCGAGGTTGACCAGCCGGACCGGGTCGACGTCCAGCGCGACGAGCTCGCCCAGGTCCTGCATCGCCGCCGCCAGCGCGAGCGTCTTGCCCCCGGCGCCAGCGCAGAAGTCCAGGATGCGCTCGCGAGGGCGGGCGTCCACGGCACGGGCGAGCTCCTGGCTGCCCTCGTCCTGGACCTCGAAGAGACCCCCGCGCCAGGCCGCAAGGCCGAAGAGGTTCGCGCGCCCGTTGAGCCTGAGGCCCCAGGGAGAGCGCCCGGTCGGCTCGCAGGCCACCCCCTCGCGCTCGAGGGCGGCGTGGAGCTTCTCGCGCTCGGTCTTGAGCAGGTTGGCGCGCAGGACGACCGGCCCCGGGTGGTTGAACGAGCCGGCCAGCGCCTCGGCGTCGGGGCCGAGGTCCGCGACCAGCCGCGCGGCGAGCCAGTCCGGCAACGAGTGGCGCACGGCGAAGGAGGCGAGGGGCTCCTCGGGCCAGCAGGCCGGCTCCTCGAGGCGGGCGAGCTCCTCGGCGGGCCGGCCCGAGCACTGCGCTGCATCGAGGAGCGACCGCCCTTCCTCCAGGAGGACGTAGGCCGCGACCCTGAAGGCGTGGGGCGAGTCGCGCCAGCCCGGGCACGCGTGCTCCAGGCGGTGGTCGAGCCGCCGGTGCAGGCAGGTGATGCCCAGCAGCCGGCGGGCGACGTCGGCGCGGTCGGTGGAGGTGAGGCCCCGGTGCTGGCGCAGGAGGCGTTCCAGCACGCGGTCGGCCGGCTGTCTCTCATCCAGGATCGCCCCGAGACCCTCGATCACGAGCTCGGTGGTGGTCGTCATTCGGGAGCCGGCGCCAGGCGGCTGCCTACCGCTCGCAGCGCGTCCTTTGCCCGGCGCAGCGCCCACCAGAGTCCCAGGACGAGCGCGGCGCTCGCGGCGAAGAGGGCCGGCCCCGCGAGGTAGGTCTGGCCGAGTGCGAGCGAGGGTCCGAGCCGATGGATCAGGCCGGGCATTCCGGGCCAGCCGTAGAGGAGGACCAGGTGCGCCACGTAGATGCTCAGGGCGTGGGCGGCGATGGGCTGGAGCCAACGTCTGGAGTCGAGGTCTCCCAGGGCCAGCGCCAGGAGTCCGAAGGTGAGCCAGGCGAGCCCGGCGCGGGACAAGAAGACGGCGGGGTGCGAGACCCAGTTGGCGAGCAGGCGCGTGTCTACTCCGAGAGCGCCTCGCGCGGAGTAGCCCGCGATGGCGAGCGCGACCCCGAGCCCGGCGACGAGGAGCCCCGCCCGGCGGATGGGGCGGAGCGCAGGGAGGTCGAGGTGGAGGCGGGCCAGGGCTGCGCCGAGGAGGAAGTGCGCGCACCAGGGGACGAGGGGGAACAGCGAGCCCTCCTGCGTCCGCGAGAGCAGTCCCAGGCCGACGGGGAGGTGCCCGGCGTCTGAGGCGAGCGGCGCGACGGCGATGGCGGTGATGGCCAGAACGCCAGCGGCCCAGGCGAAGAGCGTCCGGCGGCGCCGCGTGAGGGCCAGCAGGCTGACGCCCAGCAGCAGCGAGAGACCGATGGCGTGCAGCACGCCGCAGCGCAGGAGGTACTGCCACTCCTCGGCGGAGTAGGCGGGGCCGCTCCATCGAGGCACCTGAAGAAAGGTCCCCACGCCGAGCAGCACGGCCACCCGCCGGAGCTTGCTCCACAGCAAGGGGCCTGGGACGCCGAAGGATTCCCAGGAGGGGTCGCACGCGACGACGAAGCCGAAGCCGGAGACGAAGAAGAAGAGGGGGCCGGTCAGCCCGCGCAGGACGAGGTGGTGTTGGTAGAAGGCCGAGGCCTTCGCCGCCTTGTCCATGAGGTTGTCGCAGACGTGACCCTGGACCATGAGGGCCATCGCGACCGTCCGGGCGGCGTCCAAAAAGCCGATTCGTCGTCTATCGGGCGAATCCATGGGCCGCGGACATTACCCGAGCCGCCGCTGGCCGCCACCCGGCAGGATTTGCCTAGCGTTCCTCCCCCTGGCGGGAGGGGGTTCCCTTCTCAGAACCGCGGGCCAAGTCGAAGAGAGGAACGGAGCGCAGGGACGGGGCAGTCTCGAATGGACGCGGGGTGCGCGGCTGTTTATCTTGTGGGCGGTTTGTTCACCTGGAAGGCCAGTGGGGCCTTGCCCGAACGGACAGCCGGCTGAGGAGCGGGTCTTGGACAAGCGCGACGCACACACCCTGTGCTGCTCTTTCTGCGGGAAGTCGCAGAAAGAGGTGAAGAAGCTCATCGCCGGGCCGACGGTGTACATCTGCGACGAGTGCATCGGGCTGTGCAACGACATCATCGCCGAGGAGATCGACCGGGAGGAGCAGAAGGACACCAAGCTGCGCATCCCCCGGCCCTCGGAGATCAAGTCGGCGCTCGACGAGTACGTGGTGGGCCAGGAGCGGGCCAAGAAGATCCTCGCGGTCGCGGTGCACAACCACTACAAGCGCATCGAGACCAAGGTCAGCCTGGACGACGTGGAGCTGCAGAAGTCGAACATCCTGCTGCTCGGCCCCACCGGTAGCGGCAAGACCCTGCTCGCCCAGACCCTCGCCCGCCTGCTCAACGTCCCGTTCACCATCTCCGACGCCACCTGCCTCACCGAGGCCGGCTACGTGGGCGAGGACGTGGAGAACATCATCGTCAACCTGCTCCAGGCCGCCGACCACGACATCGAGCGCGCCCAGCGGGGCATCGTCTACATCGACGAGATCGACAAGATCGCCCGCAAGAGCGAGAACCCCTCCATCACCCGCGACGTCTCCGGCGAGGGCGTGCAGCAGGCCCTGCTCAAGATCATCGAGGGCACGGTGGCCAACGTCCCCCCCAAGGGCGGCCGCAAGCACCCGCAGCAGGAGTTCCTGCAGGTCGACACCACCAACATCCTCTTCATCTGCGGCGGCGCGTTCCACGGCCTCGAGCAGATCATCGAGAAGCGGATGGGCGGCAAGTACATGGGCTTCGGCGCCGAGGTGAAGAGCAAGAAGGACGCGGCGCTCGAGGACGTGCTCAAGGACATCGAGCCCCAGGACCTGCTCAAGTTCGGGATGATCCCCGAGTTCGTGGGCCGGCTCCCGGTGGTGGCCACGCTCGAGGAGCTGGACGAGCCGGCGCTGGTGAACATCCTCACCGAGCCGAAGAACGCGCTCATCAAGCAGTACAAGAAGCTGCTGGAGCTGGACGGGGTGAACCTCAAGTTCACCGACGGCGCGCTCAAGGCCATCGCCGGCGAGGCGGTGCGCCGCAAGACCGGCGCCCGCGGCCTGCGCGCCATCCTCGAGTCCGCGATGCTGGACGTGATGTACGACATCCCCAGCCGCAAGACCGCCCGCGAGGTGGTCATCAGCGAGGAGGTCATCCTGAGCAAGGAGGCCCCGCTGGTGGTGATGGAGAAGGACGCCCAGTCGGCCTGAGCCCGGCGACGGGAGAACCCCGGTCGGTCTCCAGGCCCGGACGCACCACAAAGTTGCCTGCGTGGGAGGAGGGGTTTAGCTTGCCCTTCGAGGCAACCCTTCCATGTCCAGACTCCTCGCGATGGTGCTCGCCGGCGGGCGAGGAGAGCGGCTCGACCCGCTCACCCGCGACCGGGCCAAGCCCGCGGTCCCCTTCGGGGGCCGCTACCGGCTCATCGACTTCGTTCTCTCCAACTTCGCCAACTCCGGGGTCCTGCAGATCAAGGTGCTGACGCAGTACAAGAGCGACTCGCTCAACTCGCACCTCACCCGCACCTGGCGCCTCTCCGACATCCTGGGCCACTACGTGCAGCCGGTGCCGGCGCAGATGCGCACGGGCCAGGAGTGGTTCAAGGGCTCGGCGGACGCCATCTACCAGAACCTGAACTTCATCACCGACGAGAACCCGGAGTACGTGTTCGTCTTCGGCGCCGACCACGTCTACCGGATGGACGTGGGCCAGATGCTGGACCTCCACCGGGCGAGGAGTGCGGACTGCACCGTGGCGGCGCTGCCGGTGCCCATCTCCCAGTCCGCGAGCTTCGGGGTGATCCAGGTCGACGACACCGGCCGGGTGCTGGGCTTCGTGGAGAAGCCGGCGCCGGCCGACGCCCGCCCGCTCCCCAACGACCCCACGCGCTGCCTCGCGTCGATGGGCAACTACATCTTCACCGCCGACTCGCTGGTCCGGGAGATAGTCCGGGACGCGGCGCGCCCGGAGAGCGCCCACGACTTCGGCCAGTCCATCCTCACCGAGATGTTCCGCGAGCAGCGCGTGTTCGCCTACGACTTCCTGCAGAACAAGGTCCCGGGCCAGAACGAGAAGGAGCGCGGCTACTGGCGGGACGTGGGGACCATCGACGCCTACTACCAGGCGAACATGGACCTCACCCAGATCGACCCGGTGTTCAACCTCTACAACGACCTCTGGCCGGTCTTCACCGCGCAGCAGCACTGGGCCCCGGCGAAGTTCGTCTTCCACGACCCCGCCCACGACCGCGTGGGCCGCGCCACCGACTCGCTGGTGAGCGAGGGCTGCATCGTCTCCGGCGGCCACGTGCACAAGTCGGTGCTCTCGCCGCGGGTGCGCATCAACTCCTTCTCCTACGTCGAGGAGTCCATCCTCTTCGAGAACGTGGTGGTGGGGCGGCGCGCGCGCGTGCGCCGGGCCATCGTGGACAAGAACGTGGAGATCCCGCCGGGCGCGACCATCGGCTACAACCTCGAGGACGACCGCCGCCGCTTCCACGTCACCGAGGGCGGCATCGTGGTCATCCCCAAGGGGATGAAGGTGGACAAGGTCGGGTAGCTCAGTTCGCCTTGCCGCCGCCCTGGCCCTCGGCCTCCCGCTGCCGGTGCGCGGCGATCATCTGCTGCAGCTGCTCGGCGCCGACCTCGTAGGTCTTGTGGCAGAAGGCGCAGTGCGCGACCGCGCGGCCCTCGCGCTGGAGCAGGTCCTCGAGCTCCTCCCGACCCATGGCCACCACCGCGCGCATCACCTTCTCGGCGGAGCAGTGGCACACGTAGTCCAGCGGGTACTGCCCGAGCACGTCCAGCTCGCCGCCCAGCGCCTCGGCGAGCGGACGCACGAGGTCGAAGGCGTGCTCTCCCTGGACCCGGGCCAGGTCAACCCGCTCGCGTGCGGCCCGGGCGGCTCCGGGCGCGGCGTCGGGCATGGCCTGCACGAACAGGCCGCAGACGCGCCCCAGCCGCTCCTCGCCGTCGGGCTCGACGCTCAGGTCCAGCGTGGTCTCGAGCTGGTCCGACTCGCGGTAGAAGCGCTCCAGGTCGCGGGCGAGGTCGAGGTGCTCCAGGGTCACCGCGCCGCGGTAGAACTCCCCGGGCTTCAGCTCCCGGATGACCGAGAGCACGCCCTCGCGGCCCAGGGCGGAGCTGGCGTCGAACGGCCCGCAGCCGGCGCCCAGGAAGTTCACCTGCGGGTTCTTCAGGTAGCCGCGGCCGCCGCCCTCCGCGTCGGCGTCGACGAAGGCTCCCTGGGCGGGCCCGTCGCAGGTGAGCTGGAGGTTGATGCGCGCCTGGCCTGCGAGCAGCCCGGCGACCCCGAACCCGGCGGTGAGCGCCTCGGCGAGCAGGGCGGCGGAGGTGGGCAGACAGCCGTGGATCTCGCGGGCTTTGCGCGCGGTCTGGGTGCACAGCACGCCCACCACCAGCAGGTCGGGCTTCTTCAGGTGGACGCGGACGAGCTCGTCGGACATGCGGGGACTCCGGGCTTGGGACCGGGCGATCTACCAGCCCTTCCCCCGGGCCACAACGCAGACACGAGCCCCCTCGCCGCACGAAGCGCGGGAGGGGGCCAGTGAAGCAACTGCCGGGTGTGGCCTAGAAGGGGATGTCCTCGTCGGAGCCGCCGGGCTTGCCTTCGGGGCCAGACGGGCCGGGGCCCGCGCCGCCCCCGGAGGGTTCGAAGTCGCCGCCGGGGGGCGGACCGAAGTCGTCGGGTCCGCCGCGGCCGGGTCCGCCGCCGCCCTCACGGCTGCCGAGGAAGGTGACGTTGTTCGCGACGATCTCGGTGGTCCACTGCTTCTGGCCCTCCTTGTTCGTCCACTCGCGGGTCTGGATGCGCCCCTCGACGTAGACCGAGCGGCCCTTCTTCAGGTACTGGCCGCAGTTCTCGGCGGTCTTCCCCCAGACCACGATGCGGTGCCACTCGGTGCGCTCCTGCGGCTGGCCGCTCTTGTCGTTCCAGCGCTCGTTGGTCGCCACCGTGAAGTTCGCCACCGGCTGGCCGCCCGGGGTGTAGCGGATCTCCGGGTCCTTGCCGAGGTTGCCGATGATGATCGCCTTGTTCACGCTCGCCATGTCCTGCTCCTCCGATGCCCCACCCGTCCCGGGTGAGGTGCGCATCCGATGCCCCGGCCGTCACGGCCGAGGTGCGCGGGTTGCTCGGCCCCCCAGCACCGAGTGGCCGACACCCTAGCAGACGGGTCGGACATTCCCATGCGCCTGGTTTGGCGGCGGTTTGGCGGCGGGACGCCGCGCAGGCCCAAGTCCGCGAAATCGCAGGCCGGGTAGATCGTTGGGAGGGGCAGGGCGTTGAAGCAGGGGCCGCGCTATGCTCGCGGACCCTCCAGGAGGCAGCGATGGCCAAGAAGGCAGAGGAGACGTCTACCAAGCAGGGCGAGGCGCTCTTGAAGGCCGTGGAGCGCATCGTCGACGCACCCGCGAAGATCCAGGCGAAGGTGGACGAGGCGATGGCCGAGGCCCGCGCCTCGCTCCCCGACGACGCGCCCAAGGACCTGGTGCGCCAGACGGTGGAGCGCAAGCTGGTCTCCAGCTACTCCAACAGGACCGCGCTGGCGGGAGGCGCCGCTGCGCTCCCTGGCCTCATCCCCGGCCCGGGCAGCCTCGCCGCGGTCCTGGGCGGCGGGCTCGTGGACATGACCCTCTGCCTGAAGTTCGAGGTGGAGCTGGTGCTCGCCCTCGCCGCGGCGCGGGGCTACGACATCGAGGACAAGCGGGAGCGCCAGCTCGCCTACCTCCTCGCCGCGGCGCACACCTACGAGGCCAGCGGCGGCCGCAACCCGCTCCCCGACCTCATCAAGACCGAGATCGACGCCATCTGGCACTACACCCCGCGGCAGCTGGGCAAGCTGGTGGCCGCGCTGTTCGTGAAGCTCGCCCTGATGTTCGCCGGCAAGGGCCTCACCCGAGCCATCCCGCTGGTGGGCCTCCTGGTGTCCTCGGCCGCGAACAAGGCGCTCACTGCACGGGTGGGCAAGTCGGTGGTGAAGGCGCTGGACCAGCGGGCCAAGGCGAGGGCAGCCCAGGCGGCCGTCGCGAAGGACGAGGACGAGCCGAAGCCGGCCAAGGCTCCGAAGAAGGCGGCGAAGAAGGCGAAGCGGACGTGAGCCAGGGGTGGGAGAAGCAGGGGAGCCGGGCGGTCGCGGACTGCCGCATCTTCCAGGTGCGGGCCGACCGCTACCGGAGCACCAGGACTGGGCAGTCCCACGAGTTCTTCGTCCTCGACAGCGCGGACTGGGTGAACGTCATCCCCTTCACCGACGCAGGTGAGGTGCTGCTGGTGCGGCAGCACCGGTTCGGCGTGGACGCGCCGTCGCTGGAGGTGCCCGGCGGCCTGGTCGATGCCGGGGAGCAGCCGCTCCAGGCCGCGCGCCGCGAGCTGTTGGAGGAGACGGGGTTCGCCCCGCGTGAGGTCGAGCCGCTGGGCATCATCCGGCCCAACCCTGCCATCTTCCCCAACACCACCCACTCGTTCCTGGCGCTGGGCTGCGAGCAGGTGTCCCAGCCGCACTTCGACTCCACCGAGGACTGCGAGCTGGTTCGGGTGCCCATCGCCCGCATCGACGAACTCCTGCTCGACGGCGAGATCGACCATGCCCTGGTGGCCGTGGCCTTCCTGCACTGGAAGCTGCGGGGGGCGAGGGTCCGGTGAATTCCTGGCGCCCATGTCAGAGATGACGCGGGCGTGGCAGCCGACCCGCAGAGCGCGGGGGAGCCCCTGTCGGACGTCGTCTTGAATTTCCAGTAATCACACACGAGTACAGGTCGGTCGCGGGAAGAGCCTTCCTGGCACTCGTGTTGCTACAGGTGCGACAGACGGAGGAAGCACCCATGACGCGCCGGGCGAACAAGAAGGTCATACAGAAGAGGAACCAGCCAACGGTCGAGCCGCGCCGCCCCGCGGGCATCCAGGCCATGGACTGGCGCCTCTACCAGCGCATCCAGCAGGCAATCCGCGGGATGGACTGCAGGTAGCGTGACCCAACGAAAACTGCGGGGGAGCACCCCGCAGTCGGTTCCTTCCCAGGCTGTCCGAGGCGCGGCTCAGAAGTCGTCGTCGTCGTCCTCGGGGATCTCGTCGGCCTCTTCCTCGTCCTCGCCGGTCTCCTCGTCGGTGGCCTCTTCCTCTGCCGGTGTCTCGGGCACCACGGCAGCGGCGGCGCGGCTGCGCTTGCGCTCGGACTTCTCGGGTGCGCGCAGGGCAGGGCTCTCGCGCTGGTCGGCTCCGCACTTCGGGCAGATCGGCTCGGGCTTCTTGAGGTCGTAGAACTTCGCCCCGCACTTGAAGCAGGTGAATTTGTTCCCCAAGTCCTTCGCAGCCATTCGCAGACACCTCGTGTGGTGGATCCAGGGAGAAGGGTCCGGCCTTGTTAGCGAACCGCGAGAGCGGTTGTCAAGCAAAGCTCTCGGAGGAACGGCGCTCACAGGCGGGGACCTTTGGAGAATTCCCAGATTCCAAATTGACCCCGGCACCCCACCTTGGGAGAATGGCGACCCTTGTGCAAGGCCAACGGCGCGTTGGCAAGTCAGCCATCGGCAAGGGGTTCCTGGGACCCGGCAGTTGCTGAGGAAAGGGTCTAGAAGCTCGTGCGTTTCTCCTGTGACAAGTGCCAGGCTCGCTACACCATCGCGGACGAGAAAGTCCGCGGGAAGATCGTTGCCGTCAAGTGCAGCAAGTGCGGCAACAAGATCACGGTGAACGGCAAGTCCCTGGTTCCCGCCCAAGAAGAGGTCCCCGAGGAGCGCACCCGCGTCGCCTCGCTCTCCGACATGGAGGCCCTCCGCGCGAACCCGGAGGCCGCA
>CAZAIE010000090.1:0-12713 GCA_964485035.1 uncultured Myxococcaceae bacterium
GCTCGCGGCCCAGCGCCGTCTCCAGGCCGCGGGCGTCGCGCGCTGCCTCGTAGAGGCGGGAGAGGTGCGGTGCCAGGTCTGCCTCGGACGCGCCGGCGACCAGGGCCTGCTCCAGCGCGGCCGCGGCGTCGGCGGGCCTCCCGAGCCGATCGCAGACCTTGGCCAGGTCCACCAGCAGGGGCGCGGGCGGCTCCTTGTCGTCCTTGAGCCGGGCGCGGAGCGCGCGTTCGCAGTCGGGCCACCGCTCGGCCTTGGCGGCCACCCGCGCCAGCTCGCGCGCCGCCTGGGCGCCGCCGGAGGGAAGCACCAGCGCCAGGTCCAGGGCCTGGATGGCGAGGTCCACGTCGCCCCCGGTCTCGGCGAGCTGGCTGGCGCGCAGCATCAGCTCCAGCTGCACCGCCGGGTCACCCAGCTTGTCGGCGACCTCCATGAAGAGCGCGGCCAGCTCGGCGTGGGCCGAGAGCTCGGCGGCCATGCGCTCGAGGTCGGCACGCAGCGCCGCGTCTCCGGGGTTCTGCCTCAGGGACTGCTCCAGCTCCAAGAATGCTCCGCGCGGGTCGGCCAACTTCTCCTCCAAGAGCTGCGCGAGCTGGCGCGAGAGCGCCACCCGCTTCGTGCGATCCGTCTCTGCGTCCACCAGGACCCGAAGCGCCTGGCTCGCCTTCACGTGTTCCTGCGCCGTCAGGTAGTGCGGGAGAGTAGCCGCGGCGATGGCCGGGGCCTGCACTCCCCTGGCGGCCAGCTTCTCCAGCCCCTGCACCACTCCCGGCTGGCCGGGGGCCTCGGCGAGCAGGGCCAAGAAGCCCTGCGCCGCCTGCTCGCCTCGCCCCAGCCGGTCGGCCAGCACCTGTGCCTGGCGGGTGCGCCACTCCAGCGCCGCCGTTGGGGTCGGCGCCAGTGCGGCCAGCCTGCCTGCCACCTCCGCCACGTCGTCCCACTGCTCCAGGGTCGCGCAGGCGCCTCCGAGCCGCTCCAGGACCGTGGCGTCGTCGGGAGCGAGCTCGAGCTGCCGCCGGTAGACAGCGGCGCACGCGCCGACGTCACCGCCCTGCTCCGTCGCCCGGGCCAGCTTGGCCAACAGCGCCTTGCGCTCTCCCGGTCCGGCCTCCGCCGCGAGCTGCCGCTCGTACCCGGCGATGAGCTCTGCGTGCGAGCCGGAGCGTGCGAGCAGCACCTCCGTCGCCGCCGAAGCGGCGGTGTCGCCCGGAGCGAGGGACTCGACCCGCTTCCAGAGCGCCAGCGCCTCGTCCCGCCGCCCCAGCTGCTGGTCGGTGATCTCCGCGGCCCGGCGCAGGAGCGCCATCCCAGAGAGGCCCGCGAAGTCCGCCGCCACGCGCAGCGCGCGCGCCGCGTCCTCCCAGCGACCTCCGGCGGCGGCGTACCGCTCCAGCGCCGTGCGCACCTCGGCCCGGGAAGGCTCGAGCAAGAGCGCCCGGGCGAGCACCCGCACCGCGTCCCCGGGCCGGGCGAGCCGGTCCCCGTAGAGGTCCGCGAGCCGCAGCAGGACCGCGAGCCGGCGGGCGGGGTCGGGCTCGGTGGGGAGCGTCTGCTCCAACGCCGCCACGAGCCGCTCCGCGTCCGCGGCGCCCTCGTAGAGGGGCACGAGGCTCCGGGCGGCCTCGGCGCAGGTCGGGTCGAGTTGCAGCGCCGCCTCCAGGTGCAGCCGCGCCCCGGCCCGGTCGGCGAGGCGGGCCTCCAAGAGCTCCGCGAGCCGGAGGTGGAGCACTACCTGGGCCCGCTTCTCCCCCAGCGTCGAGAGGTGCCTCTCCAGCAGCGCCGCGGCCTCCTGGGGCCTCGACTCGTCGAGCAGGAAGTCGACGGCGAGGCCCACCACCTCCGCCCGGGAGGCGTCGACCTGCGCCGCCTTCAGCAGCGCCGCCAGGGCGCCCGCCCGGTCGTCGAGCCGGACCACCCGGACCATGGCGAGCCGCAGCAGCACCTCGACCTGCGAGAGCCGCTCGCGGGTCTCTGCGCCCAGCTTCTCCAGCGCCGCTGCCAGTCCCTGGAAGTCCCCGCCCGCCGCGGCCTGCCGCTCCAGGGCGTCGAGCGCCGCGGGCATCCCGGGCCACAGCAACAAGGCGCGGTCGATGAACTCCTGGGCCTTCTTGCGCCCGTCGTCCCCCTGGTCGAAGGTCGCGTGCATCAGCGCGATGGAGAGGAACAGGTTCGCCATCCGCTTCCGGTCGCGCTCCTCGTTGGCCTCCAGGCGCAGCGTCCGCACCCGCTCCTGCCAGGTCTCCTTCGCTGCCACGATGGCCTTCTGGGACTCGAGCGCTCGCGCGTCCTCGGGAGCCAGAGCAAGCGCCAGGTCCAACGCCCGGAGCGCAGTCGCGTGCTCGGGAGGGAGGTCGCGCAACCGCTCGGCGACGAGCACCAGTCGCTCGACGAGGCCCTCGGGGCCAGCCTTCGTCCGCTGCTGCTCGAGCACCTGCACCGCGAGAGGCCACTGACCGAGCGCGGCGAGGGCGTCGAAGGCACGCTGGTAGCCCTCGGCGGAGGCGGGCGCGAGGCGCATCGCCCGTTGGTACGCCAGGACCGCGCGGTCGCGGCGCCCGAGCTTCTCCAGGTTTGCGCCCAGCGCGAGCCAGAGCGCGGCGGCGTCGGCGGCGCCGGCCGAGGTCGCCAGCCGCTCGAGGACCGGGACCAGGGCCGCGACATCCCCCTTCGCCTCGAGGAGCGCCCGCTGCCCTGCGAGCGCGAGCGGCTCGTCGGGCCGGGTGAGCAGCGCGCGCTGGTAGCACTCCTCCGCGCGGACAGGCTGGGCCAGATGCAGCCTCAGCACGTCTCCCGCGCGAGCCCAGAGCGACGCGGCGGCTGGGGCGTCGGGCAGCAAGCGCGCCCGGTGCTCGAGCAGACGGAGCAGGTCCTCCCAACGCGAAGCGTCGGCCAGGAGGCGGGCCAACTCCGCGAACGTGGCCTCGTCGGCGGGCGCTCGATCGAGCGCGGCCAGGAGCTTGTCGATCTGGTCTTGCACGGGCCTATCCGATTCCGTGAGGAGGTTCCCAGCGGTCGAGCTAACCACGCAAAACAAGAGGGGAAACTATAGTCGCTCCGCAGCAGGGCGCAACCTTCTTCCCTCGTGGAGCAGGCACAGACACGCGCCCTGGCGCCGGGAAGCGCGAGCAAGGGTTCTTCCTGCAGTGGGAGGCGGGCTGGCTAGAACGTGTAGCGCAGGTGCGGGACCAGCGTGAGGCCGGGGCCCATGTGCTGGATCCCGTACAGGAAGTCCACGGTGAGGCCGAGCGAGAAGTGCCTCAGGTGCGTGAAGTACTCCAGCCCGACGCCGGCGAGGATGACGATGTCGCCGTCCTTGTAGAAGTCCTTGGGCGCCATCAGCGCATAGCCGCCGCCGAGGCGGGCGTGGAGGAACAGGCGCTGGACGGAGTTCGCGTCCTCGACCCCGTAGAAGTGGATGCGGGCAGTGGCGCCGAGCAAGAGGCTCGAGAAATCGCCACGAGCAGCGTTGTCGCTCGCGAAGCCGCTGGGGGTGTCGGTTTGCGTGCCCATCACCAGCAGTCCGGCGGAGACCCAGCGCCCGATGTCCGCGCCCAGGGTGACGCTGAAGGTGCGTCCAGGGGAGAAGCCCGAGTTGGCGTTGGCCTTGGGGGAGAAGAGGAAGAGGCCACCGGCCTCGACGCCCAGGAAGACCCCGCGCTCGACCTCGTTGAGCTTCTGCACCTGGCGGTCCTCCGGAGAGGACTGCGCGAAGGCACCGGCGGGGACGAGCAGACAGAGGGCGACGAGCAGGGTTCGCATGGAGGGCTCGGGGGTCGTGATGGCCGGCGATTCAACCAGTGTGCGCGCCGGGTTGCAAGATCGCTCTCGAAGAACGACGCGCGCCGGGGGGCCGGCGCGCGTCGTTTCGGCAAGGAATGAGCCGGGGACTACTCGCCCGACTGCTTGAACACGAACGGATAGGTGACGATCACCGCGCCGCCGCCCTTGGGGCTGGGGAACTTCCAGGAGCGGACGCGGACCGCGATGCACTCCCCGAGCGTGGGCTCGTTGAGCGTGCTGCCCTCGGCGACCTTGGCGCTCTGGACGTCACCGTTGGGGGCGATGACGAAGCGCACCGCAACCTTGCCGGCGAGGTTGGGCTTGGTCTGCAGCTCGTTCTCGTAGCAGTAGCGGATCTGCCCGATGTTGCGGCGGATGACCTGGCGGATGAGCTCCTTGTCGAGCGAGCCCTGGACCACCGAGTCCTCGGAGCTGATGCCGACGTCGATGCCCTTCTTCGGGGCGAGGTTGGCGACGCCGGTGCCGTACCCGGTGAGCCCGCCGCCGCGGCCCTTGGTGCCGATGCCGCCGATGCCGATGGTGTTGCCCATGCCGCCGCCGCCGGTCCCCGTGCCCTTGAGGCCGAGGCCGCCGAAGCCACCGGCGTCGCCGACGCGCGAGCCGAACATGTTGCCCACCGCGCCCTTGAGGTCGCCGCCGAGGCCGCCCTGGCCGAAGATGGTGGAGAGCCCGCCGCCGCCCATGCCCGAGCCCAGGGTCTTGAGCAGGCCGGAGTTCTTCACCAGGTCCTTGGCGTTGATGTCGATGGCCTTGGGCGCCGAGCGGTTGGTCTTGTTCACCGCGACGTCCTTCTTGCCCATCTTGCCTTCCTGGCCCTTGTGCTTCTCGGCCATCTCGCCCGGCTGCGGCTCCTTCACGTCGTTGAGCTTGTCGAGCAGCGCGTTCTTCTTGGGCTTGGCGGCCTCGCTGATGAGGAACTTGGCGATGGTGAGCTTGTTGGAGCTCAGGTCGTCCGCCATGATGTCCGCCTCGGTGTGCGTCGAGGCGGTGATGACGAAGACGCCGGCGACGAAGCCGAGCAGCAGGAACAGGTTGATGAACCGGTAGTCGATCGACTCGGAGATCGGCACGGCGACGCGGCGGGGCTGGTGGGTGAAGTTCAGCTCGGCGCGGATGCCGCCACCCATGTCCACCCAGACGAAGTCGGAGTGGCGCAGCTCCTGGCTGCCGCCCTTGAGCTGCTTGGTCTCCCCTTCGCGGTCCAGCTCACCGACCATCCCCGGCCCGAGGTTCACCGTGAAGCCCTGGGGCCCGGAGGGGCTGACCAGCTCGAACTCGGTCGCGCCCAGCCGGTCGCTCTCGATGCGCAGCTCGCAGCGGCGGGTGGTGCCCACGAAGACCTGTCGGGGGTTCGCGTGCTGCGTCACCTGGAGGATCTGGTCGCCCCAGACGTAGCGGATCTGCAGGCCGAGTTGCTTGGCGTCCTTGGGGGCGTGGCGGGCCTCGGGCTTCGCAGGAACGAAGGTGCCGAACTGCTTCTCGTTGATCTTGAGTTCCCGGTACCGCTCCTCCTGCCAGGGGGCGGGCTCCGGGTACTCGGCAGGCTCCATCGCCGCCTCGGGCGGTGGCGGAGGAGCGGCGAGGACCGGCGCAGGCGCCTCGGCCACCATGGGGGAGACCACCACGGAGGGGGACGGGACCACCTGCGGGAGCGTCGCCACCTCGGTCGTGGCCTCGGGAGCGGGCGGCTCACCCGCCTGGGCGGCCTGCAGCGCCGCGAGGGCTCCACCGCCACCCCGCTCGACCACGATGCGGGTGTTGCCGATGCGGATCTCGTCGCCGAACTCGACGAAGCCCTTGTTGACGCGCTTGCCGTTGAGGTAGGTGCCCTCGACGCTGCCCATGTCGACGATAGAGAGCTTCCCGTCGCCCTCGACATTGAGGACCGAGTGGATTCGGGAGGCCTTGTCGTCCTCGAGGCAGAGGTGGGCGGTGGAGAGCCGCCCGATCTTGATCATGTCGCGCTCGTACTCGCGGGTCGCCACGAGTTCGTCGCCCTTGAACACCTTCAACTTCAACGGGACGGCCATCGGAGGCCTCCTCAAAGACAGGAGTGCTGCGCTGCTGATGCTTAGGACATCCCCCACCGTGCTTCGGTTCTCGCTACAGCTCGCTCACCGATTGGAGGACCTTGTCCTTGAACTCTTCACGGATGCGGATGAGGTTCTTGTGCTGCACCGTCTTGCGGGCATCGACGTACTCGCCATCAGGCTTGGTGAGGTCACCCTGGATGGTGTCGTCTTCGAAGTTGATGACCTGAGGGCCCTTGTCCTTCTTCTCGGCCGCGAGTCCTGCCGCAGGGAGCACCAGGGCCAACCCCAGAACGATAGTCCGTAGCATCAGCCAAACCTCCGTGAAGACTGGAAATCCTACCACGACTCCACCGGCCGGCTAGAGGGCGTCGGCTGGCTCGTCAGACGCGGTCTTGGGCTCTGGCTTCGGCTCGGTCTTGGGCTCTGCCTTTGGCTCGGTCTTGGGCTCCGCCTTCGGTTCTGCCTTCGGCTCAGCCTTGGGTTGGGCCTTCGGATCGGTCTTGGCCTCGGCCTTCGGCTCTGCCTTGGGATCCGTCTTGGCCTCGGCCTTCGGCTCTGCCTTGGGATCCGTCTTGGATTCCGGCCCCTTGGGGTCCTTGAGCGCTGCGTCGACCGCGTCCTTGGCCTCCTGCCGGCGCTTCTCCTGCTCGGCCTTCTTCTTGGCCTCCTCCTCGGCGCGGGCCTTGTCGGCCTCCTCCTTCTTCTTCTGCTCCTCGGCGCGCTTCTTCTCCTCGGCTTCCTTCTTCGCGCGCTCCTCCGCGGCCGCCTTCTCGAGCTTGGCCCGCTCCTCGGCGGCCTTCGCCTCGGCGAGCTGCTTGATGTACTGCTCGCACTCGCGGATACCCTCGTGGACGGGGTGGTCCGGTGCGACCGCGCCCTCCGCCACGTCGATGTACTTCTTGTAGTACTCGATGGCCTTCTCGGGTGCGTCCTTGAACCTATGGAAGACGATGCCCATGAAGAAGTACGGGTCGGGCAGCTTGGGGTCCACCTTCAGCGCTGCGTCGTACTCCGCCATGGCCTTGTCGATCTGCCCCATCCCCTTGTACGCCAGCCCCAGGTTCGCCCGGGCCGCTGCATTCTTCGGGTCGTACTGGGCGATCTTCTTGTACTGGTCCGCTGCGTTGACCCAGTCCCGGTGCTTCGCGGCGATGGCTGCCAAGGCCACCCGGGCCGCCAGGTAGTCGTCCCGCTCCTTCAGCGCCTGGCGGAACTGGCCCACTGCGGCCTGCTCGTCGCCTTCCTTCTGCGCGATGAGCCCCATGGTGAAGTACAGCTCCGGGTCCTGCGCGAGGCGGGTCGCCCGCAGCGCCACCAGCTTGGCCATGTTCAGGTTGTTGCGCTCGAGGTAGGTGCGCATCATCACCTTGTACGCGGTGAGGTTCTGCGGCTCGCGCATGAGCGCCTCGCGCGAGAGCCGCATCGCCCGCTCGTGGTCGCCCGCCTCGCGGTAGAGCGAGGCCTTGCGCGCGCGGGCAGCCCCGTCGTCCGGGTACTTGCGCAGGATGTCGTCGTAGGCGGCAAAGGCCTCGTCCCGGCGGCCGGCGTTCTCGGCAATGACCGCGAGGTTCTCGGACGCCTGCTTGAGCGAGGGCTTCTTCTCCAGCGCCCGCTGGTAGGCCTTCCGGGCGTCGTCCGGACGCCGCAGGTTCTCGTAGACCACGCCCAGGTTGAAGTAGGCCTCGCCGAAGCGTTCGTCCGCCTCGACGACCTGCAGAAACTTCTTCTCCAGCAGCGCCCAGTCGAAGACGTGGAGCTGCTTCATCTCGTTGAACGAGCGGACCGCGTCGTCGAACAGCCGCAGTGAGCGCCCGGTGACCAGGTCCTCGGGCTTCACGGGCTGCTTGGGGTCGGCGGAGGCCTGGCCCTTGCCAGCGGCAGGCTTCTCCGGGTCCGTGGTCTCGGTCTTCTGCGCCCCGGCACAGGCGCCGAGTGCGAGCGCCGTCAGGGCGCCGAGGACGAGGGGGCGGATGGTCAGGAACCGTGTCATCGGAAGGCTCACCTTGGCGCGCAGGCTACTGGAGGAGGTCCGGATCGTCGGGCTCGTTCGACTTCGGCGCTGGAGTCGGCGCGGGCGCAGGCTTCTCAGCCGGGCGCTCCGCGGGGGCCGGCTCCGCCTGCTTCTGGGCAGGCGCCGCCTTCTCGGCGGGCTTCTCCGTCCAGGCGGGTCTGGCCTCGACCTCGGGCTCGCGGGACCGGGGAGCGGGCTTGGGATTCTCCTCGAGCTTGGAGAAGTCCGGCGGCGGCTCCTCGGCGCGCGGCTGGGCGGCCACCTTCGCCGGAGGGGGGATGGGCTGGACGGCGACGAGAATGGGACTGCCCTGGCGCAGCTCCGGCCCGGTCTTCAGCTCCAGCGGCTTCTCCACCATCTTCGGGAACTGCATCGGCTTGTACTTCTCGATGAGCAGGTCCAGCGCCTTGTTCGAGCAGTCGTTGTAGATGGTGAGCTCGCGGGACTTCTCCACCGCGGTGGAGAACGCGTCCGCCGCCTTCTCCTCCAGCGGCGTGATGAGCGACATGAGCTGGTCGCGGTAGGCCTGCTCGAACTCGACCTTGGCGTCGTCCACCTGCTTGCGGATGTTCTGGAAGTCGGCCTCGGGCAGCGCCTCCTTGAACGCCTTCGGCCAGCGCGCCCACGGCACGTCCCACAGGTGCTTGATCTGGTTCAGCTGCTTGGGGAAGGGCATGTCGGGGACGGGCGCGTTCACCAGCGCGTCGGCGAAGCCCTTGTAGAGCAGGCCGATCTTGTAGAGCGAGCAGATGGCCGGCTCGGCGGCCTTCAGCCCCACCACCTCGGTGTAGCGCTTCTGCACCTCGACCAGCGCCTTCTGCTTGGCCTCGAGGGCCCCCTTGAGCTTCTTCTCGTCCTTGGGGAAGCCCAGCCGGTTGTAGTGCGCGAACTCCGGCTCGACCTGCAGGTACGCAGCCTTGGCGACGACCTCGAGCGCCGCGGGGCCCAGCTCCCGCTGCATCTTCTTGGTCATCTTCTTCTCGTAGAAGTCCAGCGACCGGGAATAGATGCGCTGGACGTCGCGGGCCTTGCCCATCTTCTCGTACGTCTTCGCAATGCGCAGCTCGCTGGAGAGCATCTTGTCCGGGCTCTTGGCGTACTGCTTCTGGTAGTCCTCGAGGTGGTTCAGCGCCTTCCCGTGCATCCCGGCCTTCGCGTACAGGTCGGTCATCGACAGGAAGATGGCCTCGGCGTCCTTGCTCTTCGGCCACAGCTCGACGTAGAGCGCGCGGTTGGCCAGGGCCTCGCGGTACTGGCTCAGCCCCTCGCGGAAGACGCCGGCGTTGAAGAGGGCCACCTGCGCCTTGGACTCCTCGAAGACCAGCTCCTCGGGCGCGTCCTTCTTCTTCGGCGCCGCGGGCTTCTTCTTCGTCGCCGCCCAGCGCCGCGCGTAGCTCTCGTACTCCTGGGCTGCGCCCTCGAAATCGCCCACGGTCTCGAACGACTCGCCGTTGGCGTAGATGCACTGCGGCATGTACCGCGACTTCGGGTAGTTCTTCACGATCAGCGAGCGGGTCTCGATGGAGCGGTCGACCTGCTTGCCCTTGAAGAAGTCCACCGAGGCGTTGAAGAGCGCGAGGTCCGCGAGCTCGCTCTTGGGGAACTCGTTCACGAAGGCCAGGTAGGCCTCGGCCGCGCCGATGTAGTCCTGCTTCGACTCGGCGATGTTCACCAGCTTGAAGCTGGACTGCTCGAGGACCTTGGCGAGGTCGTCCCGGAACTTGCCCTTGGCCAGCTTGGGGTGCTGGTAGAACTTGCGCGCCCACTCGTTCACCTTGGGCCAGTCCTCGAGCAGGTTGTACGAGTCGAGGATGAGGTTGGCGGAGGTGGGGCCGAGCTCGTCCGGCGCCTCGGCGTGCTCCAGCGCGATCTTCGCGAAGTGCGGCGTCGCCTTCTCGAAGTAGTTGTACCGGTAGTAGATGAAGGCAGCCTTGTAGAGCACCTGAACGAACTTCTCGCCGGTGGGCACGTACTTGATGTACCGCTCGCAGGCCGTCAGCAGCGCTTTCTTCGCCGGCGGGATGGGCAGGCCCTTGCGCGGGTCGGCGTCCTTGGGCAGCTGCTCGTCCTTCTCCGCCTTCTTCACCACCTCGTCGTAGGCGAGGATGGCGTTGTAGGCCGCGTTCACCATCCAGCGGCCGGGCTTCTCGGGCGGGGGCTGCTTGCCGTCCTTGTCCTTGGGCGGGTCCACGCGGGCGATGTCCATCGCCAGGACCTTGGAGTACTCGTCCGCGGCGCGGTCGTACTTGTTCAGGTTGTCGTTGAGCAGCTCCGCATAGAAGAAGCGCAGGTCGTAGGACTTGGGGTTGTCGGAGAAGACTTCCAGGTAGTCCTGGTAGACCTCCGAGGCGAGGAAGAACACCTGATCGTCGCGGGTCTTCTTGGCCTCGTTGTGCCAGTTCACCGCGAGGTTGGACATGATGCGCTCGGCCAGCTCGCGCGCGTCCTGGAAGGCCTTCTTGTCCTCGTCCTTGGTGATCCCCTGCTTCTCGACGTCCTTGATGATGCGCACCAGCTCGCGCACCTGCTTCACGATGATGGGCTTCTGGCCTTTGCGGATGACGCAGTCGACGACCCGGCCCTGGAAGAACGGGGCCTCGGGCGACAGCGGCCGCTCGCGGATCATCTGGTTGTAGACGAGGGCCGCCTCGGTGTCCTTGCCGTCCTCGTAGTAGAGGTTGCCCAGGCCCTTGAACATCGCCCACCAGTTGCCCTCGCCGCCCACCTTCTGGAAGTCGGCCTTGGCGGCCATCACCTCGCCGTAGCGCGAGTAGGCGACCACGTAGTCCTTGCGGGCCTCGCGGGAGAGCGCGGTGGACTTGGTGTCCGCCTTACCCTGCATCTCGCCGAAGTAGATGACCGTCTTGTACATGTCCATCGCGGACTTGAAGTCCCCGAGGTTGAAGTAGCTCCACCCCTGCATGTAGAGGGCGAAGCCGTAGACCTTGCTCTCGGTGAAGGTGGCGGCCTTCTTGAAGGCCTCGAGCGCGTTCTGCAGCGGCTCCTTCTGGCCCTTCGAGCCGTCGAAGTAGTACTGGCCGATGGCCACCCAGGCATCGGGCAGGTACTTGGACTTGGGGTGGTCCTTGATGAGCTTCTGGTAGACGGTGGCGGCTTCCTTCTTCTTGTCGCCCTCCCACATGTTGTGGCCGAGGAAGAAGAGCACCTCGTCCATGCGCTCGTACTTCGAGTACTTCTTCACGATGGTCCGGTACTGGTCGATGGCCATCGCCTGATAGGTCTCGCTCTTCTTGAGCGCGTCGCGCTTCTCGGCTTCGGCCTGGGCCGCGCGCGCCTCGTCCTTCACGTCGCGGGCCTTGAGGATGTCGTCGTCCTTGCGGTTGGCCTCGAAGAAGAAGAACTTCGACTCCTCCCAGTACAGCTCGGCCAGGCGGAAGAGCAGGCTCGGGGTCTCGGTGGGGCTCGGCCCGAGCTGGATGATCTTCTGGAGCGTCTCGATCTGCTCGCGGCGCTTGGAGGCGACCTGCACCTCGACGCCCAGCTTGTACTGGTCGTACTCGAGGGCCGGGCGCTCCTTGGTCTTCTCCTTCTTGCGCCGGGTGATGTCGCCGGCGAGGTCGCGCTCGGGGACCTTGGTCTCTTCCTTCTTGGTGAGGTCCGTGGTCTTGGGCGGCTCCTTGCGGGCCGCTCCCAAGACACTTCCGTGGACCCCGAAGGCGACCGACAGACACACTGCGAATACAAGTCTGTGCATGCGTGACCCTGGCGAAGACTGAGGAGGCTTTTTTGGCCGCCGCATCATGGTCCAAGGGTCCCTGGGGGTCAACAAAACGTTGCGTCGGGTCGGGGACTTGCGCGGGACTTGTGCCCGGGATCACACGACGCGCCACCGCCCGCCCGGGATGGTCCCAGACGGGCGGCAGGTGAGACACGGAGACTGGGCCCGACTACGCCGCGTAGATCTTCCCGGCGGGACGGGAGAGCTTCTTGCCGTCCTTCACCCGCTCGATCTCGACGGTGTTCGCCTCGAGGTCGACGCTGCGCACCGTGGCCTCGAACTCGCCCCGGCCCTGCTTGTACTTCACGGACTGCCCGACGCTGAACTTGGAGGCGTCGCCCTTGGCCTTCGCGGCGCGCTTGCCCGGCTTGCGCCCGGGCTTCTTCTTCGCCACAGCCACCGGCCCGCGGGGGGCCGCGCCACGCACGAAGTTCTCCATCCGCTCCAGGAGGTCGCGGTAGGGCTCCAGCGCCTGCTCCACCTCGGCGGCCACCAGACTGCGGATTGCTGCGTTCAGGTCGACGTTCGCCATTCCGTATTCCTTTCGATTCTGCGGGGAATGCAAATCCCATTCGCACGGATTTCTATGCGGATTTGAATGCGGGCGCAATTGGAAAGTGCCACCGGAATTCGCACTCGTGCAATTCCGGCCCCCAATCAGCGGCGCAGGCCCGCGAACCGGCACGCGGCGCAGGCGCGCGGAGTGCGGCGGCCCGGGCAGGCGCCGCTCATCCCGTGATGGCAGAGGGCGAAGTCGTACTTCACGGGGTCCTCGGGGTCGAACCGGCGCAGCGACGCGGTGACCTCCTCGGCGGTGCGCCACCCCAGGTCGGTCCTTCGCGTCAGGCCCAGGCACCGCGAGATGCGGGCGACGTGGGTGTCGAGCGGGACCACCAGGGCCGAGCGCGGCACCCCACGCCAGAGCCCGAGGTCGATGGCGTCCGGGCCGCGCACCATCCAGCGCAGGTAGAGCATCAGCCGCTTGCAGGCCCCGCCGCCCAGCGGGTCGGGCAACAGGTGCGCGAAGGCGCGAGTCCCGCCGAGCGCCGCGGCCACTGCGGGGTCTGCCGCGGCCTGTAGCCGACGGGTGAAGACCGCCAGCGCCGGCCGCAGCTCCCCTTGCGCCGCGAGG
>CAZAIE010000091.1:0-12597 GCA_964485035.1 uncultured Myxococcaceae bacterium
GTGGAGGTCTGCGTGCTTCGGGGCGTCCTTGGCGAAGGTGCCCATGCAGAGCTCCACGGGGTAGCACTCGAGGGCTAGAGCCTCGCCGCGCCCGAAGAATCCACACGACAGCTTGGAGATACGGGCCCAGTTTCCGGCGCACGGGTCCGGCAACGGCTCCTCGGCCACTGACCCGTCCGGCAGACCGGCGTCCTTCGAGGAGGCCTTGGGCGCAGCCACGGGCAGCTTGGGGAGCGGCGCGGGCGACCAGGTGTAGGGCTGCATGGCGGAGGGCCGGCGCACGACGATGGGGTTTCGGGTGCCGTCCCACAGGACATCGATGCCGTGCTCGTCGCAGACCCAGCCGGTCCGGGCCGCGGTGACGAAGCCGCCGCAATCGGCGAAGGGGGCCCAGCTCTGCGACTCCTTGGTGATCAAGTCGACGATCCGCCGGTGCCCGTCGACGAAGCAGGGCCGGGAGGTCTCGAAGCGGATCTCCTCGACGCGCTTGTCCTTGCCGAGGCGGAAGCTCAGGGGCCCGGAAGGCAGCACGGTGCGGAAGACCGGTGGCTCGTCCTTGGCCGGCGCGGCGAACTTCGCGGTCGCCGCGGCCTCCTGGGCGGTCATGCCGAGCCGCACCGGACCGATCGACACTCCCGGGCGAATCGGGACGGGGCACTCATCGTCGGCCTGCGCCGCCAGAGGGACGAGTGCAAGGGAGCAGAGGACGACCAGCCGCATCATGGGCATCTCCTGGTTTGCGAAGGAGGAACTGGGACGACCAGCGAGCGATTCTCTTCAAAATGCCAGGGCCCGCGACGGTGCGCGGGCCCCGGACTCGACTCGAGTCGCCGTTCGTTCAGAACTTGAACGGGAACTTGATGGGCGCCATCTGCGACCCGCTGTACGCCGGGAACTTGAACTTCTTGATCGCCGCGGCCAGGCAGGCCGAGAGCTGGGTCTTCTGGAACTCCGGCGTCTCGGACTTGATGTTCGTCGTGGAACCGTCGGGACGGATGCTCCAGATCATGACGATGGTGCCGCTGGTGCTCGGGTCCTTGGCCTTGGCGTCATCGGTGCACGCCTTGATGGCGCCCTTGTTCGCGACCACCACCTCCATCACGTCGGACTGCTCGAGCATCGCCTTGGCCGCGCCACCGCCGCCAGCTCCCGAGCCGGGGGCCGGAGGAACGAAGACCTCCTTCTTCGGCTTCTTCTCGGGCTTCGAAGCAGGCTCGGCGGAGCCGCCGCCAGGACCAAAGATGGCGTCGAAGTCGTCGTCGACCTTGGCCTTGGAGGTCGGCAGCTTCTGGACCGGAGGAGTTGCAGGCTCGGGAGGATCGTCCTCCATCTTGACCTGGGCAGAGGACGGCGACTTCGCGGGACGGTCGGCCTGCGCCACCAGGGGCCGCTTGGGCTCCGGGCGATCGGGCTTGGGCTCCGAAGGCTGCTTGGGCTCTGCCCTGGCGATTGCGGGAGGCCCCTTCGAGTCGGCCGGCTTGGCGTCGGCGACCTTGGTCTCCGCAGCCTTCGCGTCGGCCTCGGCCTTCGCCTTGGCCTCTGCTTCCGCCTTCATCTTGGCTTCGAGCTCGGCCTTGACCTTGGCTTCCGTCTCGGCCTTGAGCTTCGCTTCCGCCTCCAGCTTCGCGCGGGCCTCGGCTTCCGCCTCGGCCTTGGCCTTGGCCACCACGGCTGCCGGATCGACCGCAGGAGGGCGCGTCAGGACCACCACGCCGACTCCGACGATGGCGAGGGCCAGCAGCACCACGGCGCCGCCGATGATGTACAGGCCGGTGTTCGACTTGTGCGGCACCGGGCGCGGAGCGGGAGCCTCGTCTTCGTCTGCCTGGACTCGTGCCGGGGGCCTGGAGGCCTTGCGCGGCTGGACCGGAGCGCTCTCCTCGAGGTCGGGAGCGGGCGCGCGGCGGGCCGGCTCGGCTGGGGCAGCGGCGAGCGGCTCGGACTCCTTCATGTCGGGCAGGTCGTCGATGAGGCCTCGCGGCTTCGACTCGACCGGCGCCTTCTCTTCGACCACCGGCTTGGGAGCGGGCTTGTCGAGGGCGTCGAGCTCGTCCTTCACCAGCGACTCGAGCGCGCTGGCGGCAGAGGGCTTCCACTCAGGCTCACCAGGCTCGTCCTGCTGCGGCGGAAGCGGCGTCGGAGCCGGAGCCTGCACGCCCGTGGCGACTGCGCCCGCGGGCTTCTCGGGCTCGGCCGCGGGACGGGGCGCCAGCTTCTCGGCCAGCTCGGAGACGGACGACAGCGGCTTCCAGTCCGACATGCCCGGCTTCCAGCAGAGCGAGTCGGCGGAGAGCTCCCCCTTGTCCCAGCGCTCGCGGACGCCGTCCAGCGAGAGCGGGCCCACCTGGGAGTCGTTGATGGCCACGAACCAATCGGCGCCCGGCGAGGTCGCGGCGGCAGCCGCGCCGTTTGTGCCGTTGGTCCCGTTCTTCTTGACCTCCTTCTGCTCCTCGACGGCAGCCGGCGGCATCGAAGCGGCGGCAGCAG
Source organism: uncultured Myxococcaceae bacterium (assembly GCA_964485035.1). Classification (GTDB taxonomy): domain Bacteria; phylum Myxococcota; class Myxococcia; order Myxococcales; family UBA5297; genus CAZAIE01. Next base: position 2,488 of record CAZAIE010000091.1, read on the forward strand.
CAGCGGCTTCCTGCTGCGCCTCGGCCTTGATCAGGCTCGCGATGCCGGTGAGGTTCACGACGCGGGTCGACTCGCGGTCGGAGTCGGGGTCGTCGGCGGGAGGCGGCGCCGAGGGCGCGGCCGAGAGGCCGAAGCCCAGGCCGTCGGGGCCAGGAGCGCCAATCTCCGTGCCGGAGTTGGTCGGCTCGCCGTCCTGCTTGGTGAGGACCGACTCGAAGGCGCGGCCGAGCTCGTCGTCGATGGCGGGCGCGGGCGGGACGGCGTTGTTGGCCGTGTCGCCGTCGTCCATCGCAGGCGTCTGCATCACGACCGTGGCTTCGCCCTCGGTCGGAGGCGGAGCCGCGCGCTTCACGACGATCTTGTTCTGGCACTTCTTGCAGCGGACGATGACCCCGTTGGGGCCGACCTTCTCGTCGCTGATCAAGTACTGCGCGTGGCAGCTGTCGCAGACGAATTTCATGGAGGCCGCCGGCCCCTTTCTTCCCGAATCAGCATCGAATCCTGCACCAGCGCTCGATGGCCGACATGGCGTGGAAACTGCTTAAAAATTGTAGGCTTCCACACAGGGTCGGTCAAGAACTGCGTCCCGCCCTGGAAGTGTGGAACGTTCGTCGGCCAGTGACGATCTACCCAGCGCCGAGGCCAGCCCGGACAGGGCTGGCCTCATGCGAACGACCTGGGAATCCAGGAGCTTAGCGGCCGCCTGGCAGCTTGATCTCGATCTTGAGGCCGAGAGCGTTTCGCAGCTCGGCGTACTCCTTCGAGAGGTGGAACATCATCAGGTCGCGGATCCGGGCGCGCAGCGGCAGCTTCGCCGCAGCTCCGGCGTCCTTGCCCAGCGCGTTCTTCACCGCCTCCACGTCGGTCGCCAGCAGCGCGCCAGCGCGGTTGGCGGTGAGCTCGGCGCCCTCGACGAAGTTGCGGACGTCCCCGCTCTGCGCGACGCGGGCGTACTCACGGCCCAGCCGCGCCAGGGTGGACTTGAACTGCGGCTCGAGCCGCTCGATCACCTTCACCTCGGCGTCCACGGCGCGCGGGTCGGCCGTGGGGCGGAAGCTGGGCACTCCGGCAAGGACCGCTGCCTGGAACACGGCGTCGAGCCGCTCGGCAGGCAGCATGCGCGCCAGGGCCAGCTCGGGCCGGGCGAACGCCATGGTCTTGCCCAGGAAGAAGTACAGCTCCTTCTGGGCCTGCTCGCCGAAGAGCTTGCCGCCGGCCTTCAGCGAGACCGGGTGCGTGTGCAGCACCTCCAGGAGCAGCTCCTTGTCGGGCGGCGTGGTGAGCCCCGCCCCCTTCTGCTTGATGCGCTCGCGGGTGTGCACCAGGAACGGCGAGAAGAGCGGCACCGACTCCATGTCCAGGATCTTGGACACGTACTTGTACGTCTGCACCGCGAGCTCGAGGCTCGACTCCAGGTCGATGCGGTCCGCCCGCGGGTCCACCCCGAAGGCGTTGGGCTTCTTCGCGTAGAAGGAGCCCAGCTTCTCGTAGACCAGCGCCAGGATGTCGCCCATCGGCCCCTTCACCTTCGGGTGGTAGATGAGCGAGGTCCACAGCTGGCCGGTGAGCTGCTTGGCTGCCTGTTCGCGGCGGCGCGCGTACGGGGTGAGCTTGGCGAGGATCTCGCGCTCGTCTGCGCTCGCCTCACCCACCAGGTGGGCCGCGACCTGCGCCGCGACGTAGGCGCCGTCGTAGTCCTTCACCTTCGCCGACAGCCGCACCAGCTGGTTCACCACCTTCTGCGGACGCTCGGAGGTGGCCAGCGCCTTGCGCCAGGCGTCGATGGCCTCCTTCTCGCTGCCGTCCTCCTCGCCCGCGAGCTCCGCGTACTTCTCCAGCGCGGCGGTGTCCTCGGGCATGCCGCGGATGAGGACCTGGTAGGCCGCCTTGGTCGCCTTGGGGTCCTTCTTCACCTTCTCGTAGAACTCCGCCAGCGTGCGCCACAGCATCATGCGCGCGGGGTGCGTCTCCTCGGTCTTGGGGAGACGCTGCATCATCCGCACGTAGTCCTGCTCCAGCGCGTCCCACTGCCGGTTCTGCCCGAGCATGGCCTCCAGCGCCGAGAAGGCCTGGAGGAACCGGTAGTCCAGGTCCAGGGCCTTGTTGAAGGCGTCCGCGGCGCGCTTGATGTCCTTCAGCTCGTCGCGGCAGACCTCGCCCAGCGCGAACCAGAGCTTGCGCGCGCGGGAGACGTCGGCCTTCACCTCGGGGAGCGAGAGCAGCTTCTCCCCCGCCTCCACCGCCTTGTTCGCCTGCCGCGTCTCCCGGTAGAGCGCGAGCAGCGCCTCGTAGACCTCGGCGGAGTTCTCCCGCAGATCCAGCGCCATCACGTAGGCGTCGATCGCCCGGTAGGCGTCCTTGAGCTGCTCCTTCGCGGTCTTGCCGATGGCGATGTAGAGCGCGAGCCGCGCGTCCTCGTCGACCAGGCCGGCGAGGCGGCCGCGGTACTCGATGGCCCCCTCCCAGTCCTCCAGCGCCTCGGCCAGGTCGATCTCCGAGCGCAGCGACAGCTCGTGGTTCGAGTCGATGGCCAGCGCCTTGTCGAACTCCTTCTTCGCCCGCTCGGTCTGGCCCAGCTTCCGGTACAGGTCGCCGACCTGCCAGTAGTACTCAACCACCTCGAGGTCGGTGAGGTCCTCGCGGTGGTGGATGAGGATGGCCTGGTAGACGCTGAGCGCGTCGCCGTTCTTGCCCGCGGCAACCAGCAGGTTCGCGTAGCCCTCGGCGGAGGGCAGGTAGGTGGAGTCGAGCTGGTAGGCGCGCTCGTAGGCCGCCAGCGCCCGCTCGCTCTTCTTCAGCTTCTCGCAGACGTAGCCCAGCCGGTACAGCTGGCGGCAGAGGTCGATGCCCACCTGCGGGTCGCGCGCCGCGCCCTCGGAGAGGCGCTGCGCGACGATGTCCAGCATCCGCTCCGCCTGCTCCCACTCCTCGCGGGCGACGTAGATGTCCGCGAGCGGCCGCGCCGCGTCCATCGCGTCCGGGGTGAGCTTCAGCGCCTCCTCGTAGTAGCGGGCGGCGTTGTCCCGGTCCTCGCGCGACTCCTGGTAGTAGTGCGCCACGTCCAGCCAGGCGTGCGCGCGCTCCTCGACGTCGACCGTGTGCTCCGCCTCCTGGATCATGACCTGGAGGTAGTTGTCCCAGTCCTTCTCCTGCTCAAAGAGACCCTTCAGGCAGCGCAGGCTGGGCAGGAAGCCCGGGTCGAGCATCAGCGCCCGCTGGTAGGCGATCTTCGCGGCCGCGGTGTCGAGCAACATCTCCTCGTTGATCTTGCCGATGCGGTGGAACAGCTCCACCGCCTCGCGCGAACCGCCGAGCAGCTCCGCCTCGCGCGCCAGCATGTCCAGCGCGAAGGGCCAGTTGCCGCTGCGCTCGTAGAGCAGGCCGAGGGCGTGCATCGCCTCGCGCGAGCGGGGGTTCAGCTCCAGGGCCTGGTGGAAGATCTGCGCGGCCCGGTCGATGCGCTTGAGCTCCTTGTAGTAGACCTCGCCCGCCGCGACGAGCAGCTCCACCTGCTCGGCCAGGTCGGGCTTGAGGCCCAGATGGCGCTCGTAGGCGCGCAGCAGGTCCTCCCACCGCGCGGGGTTGGGACGCTTCTTCTCGGCGTCGAGGCGGCGCAGCCGCTCCAGTCCCTTGATGGCCGCGAGGTTCGAGGGCTCGACCGCGAGCACCGCCTCGAGGCAGGCGTCGGCGTTCTCGAGGTTCTGGTACTTGTCCTCCCAGATGCTCGCCGTCTTGAAGAGGATCTTGACGCGCTCGCGGGTGTCCGCAGCGACGCGCAGCTGCCCGTCGTAGACCCCCAAGAGCTCCGCGGGCCGGTCCAGCTTGGTGTAGAGCCGCTCCAGCGCGCCGAGCGCGTCCCGGTTCGCCGGGTCGAACTCCAGCGCCATCTGGAAGCCGGCCACCGCGGCCTCGTCGTCCTGCAGCTCGCGCTCGTAGAGGTCGGAGACCTCCACCTGGAGCTGGGCGCGCACCTGCGGCTCGGTCTCGAAGTCGCGGGCGCGCATGAGCACGTCCACCACCGCGGCCGGCTTCTTCTCCCGGCGGTACAGCTCCGCCAGGGTCCGGAAGGTCTCGCGGTCGGGCTCCAGTTCCAGCGACCGCAGGTAGGCCGCCGCCGCCTCGTCCGGCTTGCGCAGGCGCGAGTCGTACGTCTGGGCGATCTCGTGGAGGATCTGCTTGCGCTCCTCGATGGAGACCGCCGCCTCGTACTTCTGCTCCAGGCTGACCACGTACTCGCCGTCGCGGCCGCGGCTGGAGAACATCGCCCCCAGCGCCTCCAGCGCGCCGTGGTTGGTGGGGTCGAACTCCAGCACCTTGCGCAGCGCGGCCTCGGCCTCGTCCGGCTGGTCGAGCTTCTGGTCGTGCAGCGCCGCCAGCGAGAGGTACAGCTTCTCGGCGAGCGGCCCCTTCTCGACGGTGTCGACCAGGTCCTCGTAGACCGTGGCCAGCTCCTCGAACGACCCGGTCTCCTCGGCGAGCCGGTGCATCGCCACGCGGACGTCCTCGTCGCCCGGCGCCTCCCCGAAGGCCCGGCAGTAGGAGAGGAACGCCAGGTCCTTGTGGCCCAGCTTCTGCTCCTGGACCATGCCCAGGTCCTTGAGTATCTCCACGCGCTCCTCGGCGGACTGCGCGCCGGGGAGGAAGCGCTCGCACGCGTTGGCGTACTTGCGCCAGTCCACCTGCGCCGCGCAGATCTCGCGCAGGGCGTCGAAGGCCACCCGCTCGCCCGGGGCGATCTCGAGGATGCGCTCGTACGCGGGCGCGGCCGACTCGCGCCGCTTCAGCGCGTTCGTGAACACCTCGGCGACCGAGTACAGGATGGACGTGGCCTGGGGGATGTCCCCGGCCTCCCGCGCCAGCTCGGCCCGGGGCTCCATCGCGCGGATCTGGTCGGCCGAGGCGCCCAGCGAACGGAACAGCTCCTCTGCCCGCTGCAGGTCCTCGTCCTTGTGCGGCTCGACGTCGAGCACGCGGCGGGCGGCCTCCACCGCCTCCTCGCGCTTGCCCAGGGCGGCCAGCACCTCGGCGAGGCGCAGGCGCACCTTCTTCACCGAGTCGGCGTCGTCCTGCAGCGGGATGAGCCGGCGCAGCACCGTCGCCAGGTCCTCGCTGGGTGCGTACTCCTCGTAGATCGCCCGCAGGGACTCCAGGGCCTTGCGGTGCCTGGGGTCACGCTCCAGCGCGGCGCGGAACGAGGCGATGGCCTGGTCGTGCTGCTTCAGCCCTGCGAGCACCCGCCCCCGCTTGTCGGAGAGCCGGGTGATCTCGCGCGGGTCGACGGTGATGGCCAGCCGCCGCTGCAGCAGGTCGACCAGCGTCTGGTCCTGCTGCGTGTCTTCGTACAGCCCCTCGAGGGCCAGGAAGGCGGCCTCCGAGCGCGGGTTCAGCGAGAGCACGTCGTTGTAGAGCGCGATGGCACGCTCGACGTCCTTGAGGCCGTTGGCCGCGACCTCGGCCATGCGGGCGGTGATGCGCTCCTTCTCCGGCCCGGAGAGCAGCTTCTGCTGCAGCTCGAGGATCTCGTAGAGCCGGTCGTAGCGCTTGGCGGTCTCGTAGAGCTTCTCCAGCGAGCGGGCCGCCGGCAGGTGCCGGGGGTCGATGTCGAGGATCTGCTCGTACGCGCGGGCGGCGCGGTCGGGCGAGGGCGGGTCGAGCTTCTCCTCAGAGAGCTGCCCCAGCCGGAACAGCAGCGAGGTGCGCTCGGAGGGCTCGTCGGCCAGCACCACCAGCCCGGCCAGGACCTCGGCGAGCTTGTGCCAGTCCTCGGCGTCCTTGTAGAGCCGGTCCAGCGCCGGGAGGGCGACTCGCGAGACCGCCGAGTCGAACGCCCGCGCCTTCTCGAAGTAGTTGATCGCCAACTCGGAGTCGCTCAGCCGCTGGTCGTAGAGCTGGGCGAGCTTCAGGCAGATCTGCGCGGCGACCGCGCCGTCGAGCTTGGGGAGCTCCTCCTCGTACAGCGCGGCCAGCTCCTCGTGGGTCTCGGCCTGGTCAGCGGTGCGCTCCAGCGAGCTGCGCAGGGAGTCGTCCGAGGGGTCCTCGCGGAAGGCCTTGCACAGCGCCAGGAAGGCGAGGTCCGAGCGCTCCAGGTGCTGGGTGCGGATGCGCGCCAGCTCACCCAGGTAGCGCTTGCGGGCCCCCGGGTCGGTCGCCGCATTCGCCCGCTCCTCCAGGAGCTTGGCCAGCTTGCCGTGGTTATTCACCGCCCGGTAGGCGTCGGCGAGCAGGTCGGCGGCCTCGTCGTAGGCGGGCTCCTTGCCCACCACGATCTCCAGGCGGGCGACGGTGTCCTCGTGCCCGGGGCGGGCCACGAGGATCTCACGGTAGAGAGCCATCGCCCCGGAGCGGTCCAGGAGCCGCTGCTCGCGGACCTGCGCCAGCCGGAACTTCAGCCCCAGGACCTGGTCGGCCCGGCCGTGCTTCTCGGCCAGGGCAGTCTGCCTCGCGATGACGTCGGCGAGCTCGGCCCAGCGCTCGTCGGCCTGGCACAGCCGGTCGAGGCGATCCAGGCCCAGAGCATCATCGGGGACGACCTCCATGAGCCGCCGGTAGGTGGCGATGGCCCCGGCGTGGTCGCCCAGGTGCTCGGCCTGGACGTCGCCCATCCGCCGCAACAGGTTCGCGCGCTTGTCGGTCTCCTGCGCCGCGGCGAGCTGCCGGCGCAACACTTCCAGCAGGTCGGCCCACTGACCGCGCTCGCGGAACAGGCTGGCGAGGCCGTCGAGGGCCTCGGCGTCGCCCGTCGCCAGCTCCAGCAGTCGCTTGTAGGCCGCGACCGCCTCGGAGGGCTCGTCGAGCTCGGTGGAGTAGAGCCGGGCCAGGGCGCGCTGGATGGCGACGCGCGCCTCGTCGGTGCGGGCCTTCTCGCCCACACCCTCGAGCAGGGTCGCGCACTCCTCCAGCGCCCCCGCCGGCTTGGCGTGCTGCAGCACCGCCGCCAGCGAGTCGGGGTCATCAGGGGCTGCGTCCAGCGCCCGGGAGGCGTAGACGAAGGCCATCTCCACGCTGGCCAGCGGGCCAGAGTACAGCTCGGCCACCCGTCGCAGCAGCATCGCCTTCTCGATCGGCGGGGAGGTCTGCGACCGCGCCTCCAGCATCTGCACCAGCTTCAGGTAGTCGCCGCCCTGGGCGAACACCGGCTCCAGCGCCATCGCCGCCTCCGCGCGCAGCCCGCCGTCTCCCCGCGCCATCTCCTCCAGCGCGGCCACCGCGCCGGCGTGGCCCGGCCTGCGGGCGACCACGTCCTGGAACAGAGAGAGCGCGCCGCGGGGGTCTGCGAGGCGGCTCAGCCGCACCCTGCCCAGCACCACCAGCAGCTCCAAGCTCTCCTCGGTCTTGCCCTGCTTCTCGGCCTGGGCCGCGCGCCACTCGAGCAGCTCGGCCAGCTCGTCGAACCGGCCGCACTCGTTGAGCAGACGGGGGAGCGCCGCCAGCGCCTGGGCGTCGTCCTCCTTCAGCTTGCGGATCTCCCGCCACGCGGCGACCGCAGCGTCGCGGTCACCCAGCTTCTCACCGCACAGCTGGGCGAGCTCCACCAGCAGCTCCCGCCTGCGGCCCGGCTCGGTGGTGGTCGCGACCTGGCGCCAGAGCACCGCGACCAGCTCCCGGAGGGCGTTGGTCCGCCGGTAGATGCGGCTCAGGGTCTCCAGCACCGTCGCGTCGCCCGGGGCCCTCCGGTAGACCTCCTCCCACGCCGCCGCGGCCCGCTGCGGCTCACCCAGGCGCTCGCCGTAGATGGCGCCGAGCCGCCGGAAGAGGTCGAGCTGCACCTCCTCGTCCTTCTCGTGCTCCAGCTCGTCCTCGAAGGCCGCCGCCAGCTCCTCGAAGGCACCGGTCTCCGCCGCCAGCCGCTCCAGCTCCTCGCGGATGGAGGCGTCGTGCGGCTCGTCGCGGAAGCAGCGCAGCATCGCTGCGAAGGCGAGCGGCTTCTGCCCCAGGCTCTCGCGCAGCCGGGCGATCTCGAAGAGCACCACCTGGCGCTCCTCCTTGGCCGACTGCGTGGCCCTCACCTCGAGGATGTCCGCGAGGTGGCGGGCGTCGTCGATGGAGCGGTAGTACGGCTCGAGCACCCGAGCCACCAGCGGCCTGGCCTGCTCCTTCTGGAAGAGCCGCTCCAGGCCGCTCACCGCGGTGGCCTCCCCGGCGTTCTCGGTAAGAACGCGGGCGTAGGCCTCCACCGCCTCGCTCAGCTCGCCCATGCGCTCCAGGATCTGCGCGCGGCGCAAGAGCAGCGCCCGGCGAGCGGGCGGGTCCTCCTGGACGTCGGCCAGCAGCCGCAGCACGTCGGCGTGCTCGTGGTCCTTCTTCAGCCGCTCGTAGCCGCGGTCCAAGAGCTCCAGAGCGGTGCGGTTCTTGGGGCTCAGGACCAGGGCCGCACGGCCCAGCTCCACCGCCGCGTCCTCCTCGCCGGCCTGCATCTTGGCCTGTCCGGCCTGGAGCAGAAGCGCCGCACGCGCCGCCGGGTCCTGGGTGAGCGCGGCCTGCTGCTTGTACACCTCGGAGAGTTCCTGGGCGTTCTGGCTGCGCTCGTGCAGCTTGGCCAGCGCCTCCAGCGCCTCGCGGTCACCGGGCAGCTCGCCCAGCAGGTCCTTCCACAGCCCCACCGCGCGCTCGGCCTCGCCGAGGTGCGCGCGGATCTGGGCGGCCCGCCGCAGCGAGTAGACCCCCACGTCGTCACCGGGCATGGCGCTCTCGGCGACGCCCTCGTAGACGTCGGCGGCCTCCTCCCAGCTCCCCGTCTCGCGAGCAAGCCGCTCCAACTCCGGCCCGACCGTCTCGCGGTCCACCGCCTCGGCGAACGAGCGGCACGCGGCCATGAATGCCAGCTCGGGCCGGCCCATGTCTCGCTCGTAGATCTTGCGGATCTCGGCGGCCAGCCGCGCCTTCTCGGGCGGGGTGGCTTGCGTCATCGCCGCCTCGCGCAGCGCGACGCGGCGGGCGTGCTCCCCTGCCCGCTCCAGCGCCGGGTCGATGAGCCGGGTGGCCTCGGCGCTGCCGGGCCCGCCAGCCTTGGCCCACCCCTCGAGGGCGGCGCGGGCGTTGGCGTGGGTGGGGTCCTCCCCGAGGATCTGCCCGAAGAGCTGCAACGCCCCCTGCGGGTCGTTCAACACGTTTCGCTTGAGTTCGGCGAGCCGGTAGGCAGCCTCGCGGCCTGCCGCATTGGAACCCTCCTGCGTCCGGCGCAGCTCCAGGGCGTAGGCGAGGTCCTGGGGGCGCTGCAGCAGGGTGTAGAGCCGGTCCAGGGCGAGCGCGGCGTCGCGGTCGAGCGGGTCGGCCTCGGCGAGCGCGCGGAAGCAGGCCGCGGCCTCGTCGGGCCGCTTGAGCGTGCCCTCGAAGAGCGTCCCCGCCTCCCGGTAGAGGACGGTGCGCTCCTGGTCGTCGTAGATCACCCGCGCCAGCCGGCGGCACACCTCGGCAAGCTCGGCCCAGCGCTCGGCCAGGCGGAACAGGCGGTGCAGCCCCCTCAGGCCGTCGATGTTCTCCGGCTCCAGCTCGAGCAGCCGGGTGAGGTGCGCGATGGCGTCCTCGCGGTTGCCCAGCTTGCGCTCGCTCACCTCCGCCAGCTCGCGGAAGAGCGGGACCGCGGTCGCCCCAGTCGCGGCGGCGGCCGCCTCGCCGAGGACCTCGGCGTAGGTGTCGAGCGAGTCCGCGTCCTCGGCTGCCTTGCGGGTGGCGACGCGCAGCTGGGCGTCGGCCGGGGTGATGCGGAGCGCCCGGGCCAGCGTGGCAAAGGCCAGGGCCGGGTTGCGCAGGTCGGCGGAGTGGATCTGGGCGATGCGCTTGAACGCGGCGACCTTCTCGGGGGCCTCGGTCGCAGCCTCCGCGAGCACCTCCAGCGCGGAGACGAGCTTGCGAAACTCCTTGGTCGCCTCGTAGGCCGGGGCGAGGGCCCGTGCGGCGGCCTCTCGGAGCTCCGGCGACTGGAGCATCTTCTCCAGCGCGCCCAGGGCCTCGGGGTCGCTGGGGCGCTCGCGCAGGACCGCGGCGTAGTTGTCCACCGCCTTGGTGCGGTCGCCGCCGCTGGCGCGCTCCTGAAGCTTGGAGACCTTCAGCCGCAGCCGAGCCACGCGCTCGCGGTCGCCCGCCTTCTCGGCCAGCGCCAGCTCGCGGCCC
>CAZAIE010000092.1:0-2251 GCA_964485035.1 uncultured Myxococcaceae bacterium
GCCCGTCCGCACCGGCTACGGCTGGAACCAGGTGGGCTTCCAGCTCTCCTTCCCCGAGCTGCACCCGGTGCTGGTGCCCCACCTGCGGGGCGGGTTCGACTGGCTCTTCTTCGCGACTGTCGCCTCCCGTCCAGAGTTCCAGGGCGAGCACCCGGTCCTCCTCGGCTGCAGCGGCAGCGCCGGCCTCGAGATCGCGCTCACGAAGCAGCTCGGCGTCTCCATGGATATGGGGCTGCGCCTCTGGCACGCGAGCGAAGCCAACCAGCGGGGGACGCTCGCCCAGACCTCGCTCGCCCTCGAAGGCGTCGCCGGGCTGGTCCTCCACCTCTGATCTGGCGAGCTGCGGAGTCAGCGATCGAGCGTTCGGACGACGGCGCGGGCGAGCGCGGGTGCGGCGTGGGGCCCGTGACGGAAGAACAGCTCCGGCTCCACCAGCTCCAGCTCCATCAACTGGAGGGCGCCAGCAGCGTCCCGGGCCATGTCCACGCGGGCGTACGAGACCTCGTGCCCGCAGTGCTGGACCGCATGACGGGCGAAGGCCAGCTCGTCTGTCGAGGACTGGTGCGCGTGCACCGACCCACCGTGGTCGTCCTGGACGCGGAAGTCGCCGGGCTTGGGGACCTTGCGCACAGCGTGGGTCGGCTCGCCGTCGATGACGATCACCGAGACCTCGCCGTGTACGGTCACTCCCGGGACGAAGGGCTGGACCAGCATCGCCTCCCGCTCCAGGCTGGCGTCGAGGAGCACCTGGCTCGCACCGGCCTCGCCGCGGCCGATGCGACGGGTGTCGCGCGCCGCTCCCGAGACGACCGGCTTCACGACGACCTCGTCCCAGCCTTTGGCGTCCATCAGCCCCGCGAGATCGACCCGCGTCCCCTGCTCCAGCAACCGGGTCGGCGGCACCGGGACCCCTGCCCGCGCGAGGTCCAGCAGGTAGCGCTTGTCCACGTTCCAGCGCACGGTCGCGGCCGGGTTCACGAGGCGGGTCTGGCCGGAGACGCGATCCAGCCAGGCCGAGAACTGCGCGAAGCGCGGGTGGTAGTCCCAGGTCGAGCGGAAGAGCGCGGCCCCGGCCCGGCGCCAGTCGAACGTCCGCTCCGCCCAATCCACGCGGGCGACCGTGAGGCCCTCGGCCTCGAGCGCCGACTGGATCGCCCCGTCCTCGCGGTGCACCTGCTCCACGTACCAGTCGCCCGGCTTGGGGAGGAGCAGCTCGGCGCAGGTGAGCAGCGCGACGTCGAGGGCGCTCACCCGTTCACCTTGCGCCGCGCCGCGTGGACGATCTGCTCGCGCGCGCCGCCCTTGGCCAACGCGCGGATCTCGCTCAGGGGGATCCGCTCGAGCATCCGCAGCGCGATGGGCAGCGGGGTGCGCGGGTTGCGCACCAGGGCGATGCAGATGGTGGCGTTGCCCGTCCACTCCCGGCTCTCGGAGATGAGCTTGAGCGCGTCGGGCGAGAGCGTGGGGAGCTTGGCCGCGTAGGCCACCTCGTCGAGGCCGATGCGCGGGTTCTTGAGCACGAAGACGTGCAGCGGCTTCACCGGGTCGCGCAGCAGCGCGAAGCGCTCCTCCCGGCTTCCCGACAGGGCGAGCTGCATCTTCTGCGTCACGTTCATCGCCTTGAGGCGCTCGGAGAGCGGCCCCGGCGTCGCGGGCCCTTCGTCCTCCCCCTCGGGAGCGGACGCTGCCTCGGGAGCCAGCGCGTCACCGGCACGGAGCCGGGAGGCCAGCGCGGAGAGCGCCTGCGGCACTCCGCCCTCGAACATCACCGCCACCCCCACCCCGGGGACGATGGCGGCGATGCGCGCGTCGACCGCGGCAGCCTGGGAGTCGCCGATCTCCACCTCCAGGCAGCAGGCGGACATCGCCTGCACGTCCGCAGGGAGAGAGGCCCCGCGGACGAGCAGCCCGGCCTTCGCCATCTCGGTGTCGAAGGCCTCGAGGAAGCAGCTCCCGTCAGGGAAGGCGACGGTCAGGGTGGGCGTGGTCATGCGAGTCCTTTCGCCCCCCATTGTGTCCGGCGCGACGGAGCTGGCAAGACGGCCATCAGGCGAACGGGCGATAGGCCGGCGCCCACATGTGCTGCTTGACGAAGGCGAGCACGTCGGCCGGCCGCGGCACCCGAGCGAGTCCTTCCTCGAACGCCACCTCGACCACCGCGGCGGCGATGTGCGCGCTCACCTCCTGGATGCGCTGGAGCGACGGGTAGATCCGCCCGAGGGCCAGGTCGCTCTCCAGCACCTGGCCGGCG
>CAZAIE010000092.1:2261-12491 GCA_964485035.1 uncultured Myxococcaceae bacterium
GGGCACGTGCTTCGCCCGGCAGGCCACCACCCCGAGCCCCACGCCGGGGAAGATGTAGGCGTTGTTGCCCTGGCCCGGCACGAAGCTCTGGCCGCCGACGGTGCACGGGGGGAACGGGCTCCCGCTCGCGTAGATGGCCCGGCCCTCGGACCAGGTGTAGGCCTCCTCCGCCGAGCATTCCGCCTTCGAGGTGGGGTTCGAGAGCGCGAAGATGACCGGCCGCGGGTTCAGCTCCGACATCAGGGTGACCACCGGGCGGTCGAACGACTTGGGGATGGTCGAGACGCCGATGAGCGCGGTGGGCTTCAGGGCCCTGATGGCCGACATGAGGTCGGGGCAGGTGGGGTGCTCGTGGGCGTAGCGCAGCTTGTGCTCCGCGAGGTGGTCGCGGCCCTTCACCACCAGCCCCTTGGTGTCCACGAACCAGCAGCGGCGCCGCGCCTCCGCGAGCGGCAGCCCCTCGTCCACCATCGCCGAGACGATGAGGTCGCCGATGCCGATGCCCGCCTCGCCCGCGCCCTGGAAGAGGACGGTCTGGTCCCGCAGCCGACCCTTGGTGACCCGCATCGCCGAGAAGAGGCCGGCGAGCGTCACCGACGCGGTCCCCTGGATGTCGTCGTTGAAGGTGCAGACCCGGTCGCGCCACTGCTCCAGCAGGCGGAAGGCATTCAGGTTCGCGAAGTCCTCGAACTGGATGAGGCACTGCGGCCAGACCTCTTCGACCGCCTCGATGAACTCGGCCACGAAGGCGTCGTACTCGACCCCGCGCACGCGCGGCTGGCGCAGGCCCAGGTACAAGGGGTCGTTGCGCAGCGCTTCGATCTCGGTGCCCACGTCGAGCTGCACGGGGAGCGCGTAGGCGGGGTCGATGCCCGCGCACGCGGTGTACAGGGCGAGCTTCCCGATGGGGATGCCCATGCCGCCGACGCCCTGGTCGCCCAGCCCGAGGATGCGCTCCCCGTCAGTCACCACGATGGCCCGCACGTCCCGGCGCGGCCAGTTGCGCAGGAGCTGCGCGAGCCGGCCCCGGTCCTTGATCGACAGGTAGAGCCCGCGCGCGCGGCGGAACAGGTGGCCCCACTGCTGGCAGGCCTGCCCCACGGTCGGCGTGTAGATGATGGGCATCATCTGCTCGAGGTGCTCCATCACCACCTTGTAGAAGAGCGTCTCGTTGCGGTCCTGCAGCGCGGCGAGGTGGATGTAGCGCTCGAGGTCGGTCGTCTTGCTGCGGTAGTTCTCCATCACCCGCAGCACCTGCTCCTCCAGGGTGTGCACCTGAGGCGGGAGCAGCCCCTCGAGGCCCAGCTCGCGGCGCTCGGCCGCGGTGAAGGCGGTGCCCTTGTTGAGCAGAGGGTCGTGCAGCAGTGCGGCTCCGTGAGGCAGTCCGGCGTCCTTCGTCGTCTCGGTCATGGCCCTGCTCCTGCGCCCGCCTCGGCGGGTGTCGTGGGGAGAGTCCTCGTGAGGCTGCCGAGGATATACCGGGCACCCTCCCCGGGCCGCACCGGCCCAACCGGGCCGGATGGCTGCCTCGAACACTGGATGCCCACCGGCGCAGGAGGGTGCGCGCCGTCCCGTGGAGGTTCACCGCCGGCATGGGCTGTCCTGGCGTCCCGCCGCGTCGGAGGCACGCTGGTCATCGACTGGACGAAGTGCTATTCCAGCGGGGCTTCTTCTCCCGCCGACCAAGATGTCCAGGGAGATCAAGATCTTCCCCAATCACCTGCGGCAACCTAGGAGGCAACATGCAGCGCGAGCGCATCCTGATCCTCGGTGCAGCTGGCCGAGACTTCCACAACTTCAACGTCTTCTTCCGCAACAACGAGGCCTACGAGGTCGTGGGCTTCACGGCGACGCAGATCCCCAAGATCGAAGGCCGGCGCTACCCCGCCGCCCTCTCCGGGAAGCTGTACCCGGAGGGCCTGCCCATCTTCCCCGAGCACGACATGGAGAAGGTGATCAAGGAGCAGAAGGTCGACCGGGTGGTCTTCGCGTACTCGGACACCTCGCATGAGACGGTGATGCACCTGGCCTCCCGGGTCATCGCCGCGGGCGCCGACTACACGCTGATGGGCACCAAGCGGACGATGGTGACCTCCAGCAAGCCCGTCGTCGCCGTCTGCGCCGTGCGCACCGGCTGCGGCAAGAGCCAGACCAGCCGCTACATCACCAAGCTCCTGCAGAAGGCGGGCAAGAAGGTGGTGGCGGTGCGCCACCCGATGCCCTACGGCGACCTCGCCAAGCAGGCGGTGCAGCGCTTCGCCACCTACGAGGACCTGGCCAAGCACGAGTGCACCATCGAGGAGCGCGAGGAGTACGAGGCGCACCTCAAGAACGGCACCATCGTGTACGCCGGCGTGGACTACGAGGCCATCCTGCGCCAGGCGGAGAAGGAAGCCGACGTGGTGCTGTGGGACGGCGGCAACAACGACGTGCCGTTCTTCAAGCCCGACCTGTGGATCGCCGTGGCCGACCCGCTGCGCGCGGGCCACGAGATGACCTTCCACCCCGGCGAGGCGAACTTCCGCGCCGCGGACGTCATCGTGGTCAACAAGGCGAACACGGCGAAGGCGGAGGACATCGCCAAGGTCATCGCCAACGCGAAGGAAGTGAACCCGCGCGCCACGGTGATCAAGGGCAGCTCCGAGGTCATCTGCGAGAAGCCCGAGCTCATCAAGGGCAAGAAGGTACTGGTCGTCGAGGACGGCCCCACCATCACCCACGGCGGCATGCCCTACGGCGCCGGCAAGGTGGCGGCGGACAAGTACGGCGCCGCGCAGCTCATCGACGGGCGTCCCTTCGCGACCGGGTCCATCAAGGAGACCTACGCCAAGTACCCGCACATCGGCACCCTGCTGCCGGCGATGGGCTACTACGCCGAGCAGATCAAGGAGCTCGAGGACACCATCAACAAGTCCAACGCGGACGTGGTGCTCATCGGCACCCCGTTCGACCTGGCCCGGCTGATCAAGATCGACAAGCCGACCTGCTTCGTGAGCTACGAGCTGGTGGACATGGGCTCGCCGACGCTCGCCGAGGCGATGGCGAAGCTCGTGAAGTAGCCCGCCGTCCGAGGTTTTTCCAAGACTTCGGCCCGGAGGGAAGCGCAGCGCCGGGCGAAGTCGAATCCAAACTGGGAATCGCCGGCCTCGTGGCCGGCGGTTCCGTCTCGACCCCAACACCCCTGGAGTGGACCATGCCGACGAACCTGCACGGACGCAGCCTGCTGACCCTGAAGGACTTCGCCCCCCACGAGATCCGCTACCTGCTGGACCTGTCCCGCGACTACAAGAACCTGAAGCGCGCGGGCATCTACCCCCAGCGGCTGAAGAACAAGAACATCGCGCTCATCTTCGAGAAGTCCTCCACCCGCACCCGCTGCGCGTTCGTGGTGGCCTGCGTGGACGAGGGCGCGCACCCCGAGTACCTGGGCAAGAACGACATCCAGATGGGCAAGAAGGAGTCCATCCCCGACACCGCGCGCGTGCTCGGCCGGATGTTCGACGGCATCGAGTTCCGCGGCTTCGACCAGAAGGTGGTCGAGGACCTGGCGAAGTGGTCCGGGGTGCCGGTGTGGAACGGCCTGACCGACGACGACCACCCGACCCAGGCGCTGGCCGACCTGCTCACCATCGAGGAGAACCTCGGTGACGTGAAGGGCAAGAAGCTGGTGTACGTGGGCGACGGCCGCAACAACGTGGCCAACGCGCTGCTCATCGCGGCGATGAAGATGGGGATGCACTTCACCATCGGCGCACCGGAGAGCCTGTTCACCACGCCGGAGCTGCAGGCCTGGGCGCAGAAGACCGCGAAGGAGACCGGCGCGGTGTTCGAGCTGGAGAAGGACCCGTACAAGGCGGTGAAGAACGCCGACGCGGTCTACACCGACGTCTGGGTGTCGATGGGCGAGGAGGACAAGCCGGGCATCAAGGAGCGCATCGAGTCGCTGCGCCCCTACCAGGTGAACGGCAAGCTGATGGCCGCGACCGGCAAGTCCAGCTCGCTGTTCCTGCACTGCCTGCCCGCGCACCACACCAACGGCGTGCACGACATGGAAGTGACCGACGACGTCTTCGAGTCGCGGCAGTCGAAGGTGTTCGACGAGGCCGAGAACCGCCTGCACACCATCAAGGCGGTGATGGTCGCGACGCTGACCTGAGCCAGCCCTGACAGCACCTGCAGGACAGGGAGCGGCCGCGTGGCCGCTCCCGTCGTTTCCGGGGAGAACTCTTCGTGCCGTGCCGCAAGAACGCCGAGAGCGGCCCCAGGCCGCTCTCGTGAGGCACGTGGGCGGAGGGCCGAATCAGGGAGGCGAGACGCCGTTGCACTCGGCCGGGGCGGGCTCACCGCACTTCTGCTTGAGCATCGCCTTCGCGCACTCGACGATCTTCGCGGCGCGCTCCTTCGAGACCGTGGCCCGGGTCGTGCGCCGGCAGCGCTTCGACTCGGCGGTGCAGCGGTCCTTGGCGTTGTCGCCACACTTGGCGGCGTGGCACTGCGCGCCGGCCCACAGGTCGCAGAGGTTCTTCTCGGTGTAGTCGGGCGGGCGGGCTCCCTGCGACATGAGCAGCGACGCAGACAGCATCAGCGCGGCGATCATCGGCTTCCTCCAGGGAGCGCACGAGTTGCCCACATTCTTACCGAAATCGTCGGGGAGCGCGACTTTATGGGCGCCGGCGTTCGGGCCAGGGACGCGCGGTGGGCCCTGCGTGTTCAGTCGTTGTAGAGTCGGCGCTCTCTCGAAGGAGGGTCCCGTGGCCAAGCCGAGCACCCAGTCCCGGTCCAAGTCCAAGACGAAGACGCCCGCCAGGAAGCCGGCAAAGAAGCCTTCGCGCAAGGCCGCGCCCCGCAAGAAGCCCGCACCGAAGCCCAGCGCCGCCGACGGGAAGGTCTTCGGGGTCGAGGTGGAGCCGGGCTCGGTGGAGAAGACCCTGGCCAAGGTCCGCGACGAGGCCGCCCACTGGGTGAACAAGGGGCGCTACACCAAGGTGCGCTTCAAGCTGCGCGGCAAGCCTATCCTCCCCGACCTGCCCATCGCCGCCGTGGTCGCCGCCGAGGCGGTCACCTTCTGGTGGGCCGGCCTCCTCCGCGCGCTGCTGGTGACCCTGGGCGCCAACACCATCCTCGACGTCGAGCTGGTGAACGACGCCGAGCGCGAGGTGGCCAAGGGCCGCGAGGCGCTGCTGGGCGGCGACCTGGACCGGGCCATGGACTACTTCCGCAAGGCGCTGGAGATGGACCGCGGCCTGCCCTCTGCGCACCTGAGCCTGGGCATCGCCTACAAGCTCAAGGGCGACCCGACCAAGGCCCGGGAGCTGCTCGAGAAGACCGAGCAACTCGACCCCGAGGGCCCGTCGGGCGAGGAGGCCCGCAAGCTCCTCGACCAGATGAACGCGGCCCCCGCCGCCCCCAAGGCCTGACCCGCAACCCGGGCACGGCCGCCGTGTTCGTCTTCCCAGGAGGTGCCCGATGCGCCTTGTCCGGTCTGCCTGCGCCTGCTTCTTCCTGCTGCTCCCCACCCTGTCGCTCGCAGCAGCCGGGAAGGTCACCCTGGCCGAGGGGCCAGTAACCCGCGTCCGCACGGGCCTGTCCGCCCAGGCGCTGGAGGTCGGCGCCCAGGTCGAGGACGGGGACACCCTCGAGACCGGCGAGAAGGCCCGGCTCGAGGTCCAGCTCGCCGACGGCTCGGTGGTCCGCCTCGGCTCTCGCGGCCGCCTGGTGGTCGACTCGGTGACGCCGGTGGAGACGGGCTTCCGGGTGAAGCTGACGCTCGCGCTGGGAGAGCTCTGGTCCAAGGTGACGCGCAAGACCGGTCCGGACGCAGGCTACGAGGTCCACACCGACCGCAGCGTCGCCGGCGTGCGCGGCACCGAGTTCGTGGTCGAGGCCGGGGACGAGCACGAGGTCGAGGTCCTCGAAGGGAAGGTAGAGGTGGCGCTGCGTGACGGCTCCGCCCGCCACGCCCTGACCCCTGGGCTCCGCCTGCGCATCGACCGCGCCGGCAAGACCGCGGGACCGGCGACGGGCCGGGGCGAGCGCGCCATCGCGAAATGGTCGCGCCGGGACGGCGACAAGCTGGACCGGGACCGCTCCCGCGACCGCCGCGAGGACCGGCGCACCAAGCGGATGGACCGCCGCGAGCTGCGGCGCGAGCGCTGGCTGCGCTGACCCGTGCGGGCAGGAGGCCGTCGCTTGGCTTGACCCGCTGCGCCTGCTCGCGTTATTCGCCCCCCTTCGACGCTGGCAGCCCGGGTGGAGCCGGAGGTGGAAGGATGGCCGTGACCGACAAGAAGAGCGCGAAGAAGACGAGCAAGGACGCCCAGCCCGAGAAGCCCAAGGCCGAGGCGAAGCCCGCGGAGATCAAGCCTGCGGCCGAGGCCCCCAAGGTCCTGGGCCCCGGCGTGGTCAAGCGGCCCAAGCGCGACCCCAACGTCCCGGTCCCACAGACCGACGGTGAGGTCACCTACATGCCCAGCGACCAGGTCTTCCGCCGCCGCTGACGGAAGGCCGTCCAGACAGCGCAGCACGTCCGAGCGTCGGCCTGGCCGACCGGGGAGGCACCGTGAAGATCCTGTACGGAGTCGTCGGTGAGGGGATGGGCCACGCCACGCGCTCGCGGGTGATCCTCGACGCGCTCACCAAGAAGCACGAGGTGCAGGTGGTCGTGTCCGGCCGCGCCTACGACTTCCTCAGCGCCCGCTTCCCCAACGTCCACAAGATCTGGGGGGCGACCATCGCCTACGAGGACAACGCGGTCAGCAAGCTGAAGACCGCGCTGCAGAACGTGAAGGGCGCCGTCTCCGGCGTGCCCGAGAACGTGCGGCAGTACCTCGAGATCAGCGAGAAGTTCCGCCCCGACGTGGTGATCAGCGACTTCGACACCTTCGCCTATCTCTACGGCGTGAACTGGATGCTGCCGGTCATCAGCATCGACAACATGCAGCTCATCAACCGCTGCGCCCACGAGCCCGACATCACCGACGGGTTCACCAGCGACTTCCAGATCGCCAAGAACATCGTCAAGGGCAAGCTCCCGGGCTGCTACCACTACCTGGTCACGACGTTCTTCTACCCGCCGGTGCGCAAGCCCCGCACGACGCTGATGCCGCCCATCCTGCGCGACGAGATCCTCGCCGCGAAGTCCGAGAAGGGCGGGCACCTGCTCGTGTACCAGACCTCCACCTCCAACACCGACCTCCCGCAGATCCTGAAGGACTCGGGGCTGCCCTGCCGCATCTACGGGCTGCGCCGCGACCTCAAGGAGCCGCTCGTGGACGGGCCGCTCACCTACAAGCCCTTCAGCGAGCAGGGCTTCATCGACGACCTGCGCACGGCCAAGGCGGTGGTGGCCAACGGCGGGTTCACGCTGATGGGCGAGGCGGTCTACCTGCACAAGCCCATGCTCTCGCTCCCCGTGGGCGGGCAGTTCGAGCAGGTGCTGAACGCGCGCTACCTCGAGAAGATGGGCTTCGGACTCTATGCCCCGGCGCTCACCAGCGACCTGCTGAAGCGGTTCCTGCTCCAGGTCCCGTTCTTCGAGGAGAAGCTCGCGGCCTACCAGCAGGACGGCAACAAGCTCCTCCTGGCGAAGGTCGAGGAGCTCCTCGCCCAGGTCGCGGCGGGGCAGGCCTCGGCGCCGGACGCCGAGCCCCCGACGTCCGAGGGCCCGCGCTTCGAAGAAAGGTGATTAACCTCACGTTCGAGGCGGGGGTCTGACCTTCGTCACGCAGCCACGGAGGCCTCCATGAAGCGCATCGCCCTCGTCCTCGCCGTCCTGCTCCCTGCCGCAACGTTCGCCGCCGCACCGGGGCCGGGCATGGGCCGGGCAGGCACGCCCGATCCGGAAATCCAGAAGCTTCACAAGGAGATAGCGGCTGCCAAGCTGGACCGGACGCTGAACCTCACGAAGGACCAGGCCCGAACCCTGTTGCCGCTGCTCAAGGAGGCCGCGGCGCTCCGTGAACAGATCAAGGGGCAGCGCGAGGCCCGCCGCGCCGACGTCATCCGGGCGCTCACTGCGGTCCGCGACGACATCCAGAAGACCGGGGTTGCCTCCGAGGCCAGCCAGCGCGCGCTCGACGAGGCCCGGAACGGGAAGGTGAAGGAGCTGCGCGAGAAGAAGCGGGCCATCAACCAGAAGATCCGCGAGGTGCTGACCCCCGAGCAGCGCGAGAAGCTGCAGGAGTTCAACCCCCGGCCAGTCGAGCGGGCAGGCAAGGGTGGCTTCGGTGGCCGTGACGAGGACGCAGGTGGAAAGCCTGGGCGCAAGGCGCTCCGGGTCGCCGCCTCTCCCGAGTTCCTGACCTTGCTCGAGGCCCGCGCCCGCTAGTCGCACGGGCTGTTGCGTCTCGACGGAAGACTGTTCTGTGCCGGCCCGCCCCCTCCCTGGGGGGCGGGCCGTCTTTTCGTGCTCCTCCCCCAGTGCGCCCGGTGTCACCCCAGGGCAAGGAATGCTAGAAGCGTAGCGTTCCTGGGAGGTTGGATATGGGCGCCTATCGCCTGGTCCGCAAGCTCGCGACAGGCGGGATGGCAGAGGTCTTCCTCGGCAAGGTGGTGGGCCTCGACGGCTTCGAGAAGCCCGTGGCCGTGAAGCGCATCCTGCCGCATCTCGGCGAGGACCCGATCTTCGTCAGCCTCTTCCTCCAGGAGGCCAAGCTCACCGTCGCGCTGCAGCACGCCAACGTGGTCCAGGTGTTCGACCTCGGGGCGCTGCGGGGCCAGTACTACATGGTCCTGGAGTTCGTGGACGGGGAGAACCTGCGCACGCTCCTCCACCACGCGCAGCAACGGGGCGTGAAGCTGGGCCTGCGCGAGGCGTGCTTTCTGGCGCAGCAGGTGGCCGAGGGGCTGGCCTACGCCCACGAGCGCAAAGACCCGTCCGGCCGGCCGATGAACGTGGTGCACCGGGACGTGAACCCCACCAACGTCATGGTGAGCCGGGCGGGAGAGGTGAAGCTGGCCGACTTCGGCATCGCCAAGGCGACCACCTCCCAGAGCCACACCCAGGCCGGGACCATCAAGGCGAAGACCGGGTACATGGCGCCGGAGCAGACGATCGGCCGGGAGCCCGACCAGCGCAGCGACGTGTTCCTGCTGGGGCTTCTGCTCTTCGAGCTGGTCTCCGGCCGCAAGCTCTTCACCGAGACGGACCTCATCAAGTCCATCCGGCAGATCTCCACGTTCGACCCGCGGACGCTGCCGACGCTGCCCGGCGTGCCTGCGGCCCTCTGGGAGATCCTCCTGCGAGCGCTCGCGCCGGCGCCCGAGGACCGCTGCCCCTCCGCGCGCGAGTTCAGCAACCTCGTCACTGGCTTCCTCTTCGACCACCGGCTCCGGGTGGGGCCCCAGGACATCGCGGCGCTGTTCTCCACGGTGCTCCCGGACTGGCACTCGGCGCTGGAGCTCTCGGCGGACTCGGCGGGCGAGGAGATCCAGCTCAGCAGCGACCCGCCCTCGGTCTCCACGGCCCCGGCCACCGTCCCGCTCCGAACGGGCAGCGGGACGCGGCCGGCGATGACCCGCCCTCCCAACGAGCCCTCGACGTTCGGGCTGCGGACCGCGGGCGAGTTCGAGCTCCCGGCGACGCCTGGAGCGGACACGGGCGACGAGCCGATCAAGCTGGACCGCCGCACCCAGCAGATCGTCCTCGCGCTGCTCTCCACGGGGAAGCTCGCCCAGCACCAGCTCCCCGAGGCGGCCCGCCGCCAGAAGCCCAAGAACCTGGACTTCCTCTCGGCGCTCACCTCCATCGGCGCGGTGAGCGAGGAGGACATCGTCGTCGCCCAGAGCGAGGTCCTGAAGGTGCCCTACATCGGGGACGCGAAGCTGGCCGCGACCCCGCCGCCCAAGGACCTGCACAAGCTGGTCACCCTGGACCGCTCGACCCGGCTCGACGCCGTGCCGCTGACCCTTCGTGGGAACCAGCTCTTCTGCGCCATGCGCGACCCCGCGAACCTCGAGGCGCTCGACGAGCTCAAGTTCGCGGCAGGCAAGACGGTGGTGGGCATCCTCGCCACGCCGACCGGACTCGCGCGCGCACGGGAGCGCTTCTACGGCAACCAGGACGCCTCGGGCATCGAGATGCCGGAGTGGGCGAAGTCCACGGAGCACATGAGCCACGGGCTGATGGAGCTCGAGCTCTCCTCGGACGGAGACCAACTGCGGCCCGAGCAGCCAGTCGGCCGGCAGCCCACCCCGCCGCCCAAGGACCTGCACAAGCTGGTCACCCTGGAC
>CAZAIE010000093.1:0-12451 GCA_964485035.1 uncultured Myxococcaceae bacterium
CCGCCTCTCGGACAAGCCCGCGGGAGCAGGCAGCAGCAAGGGCATCCTCCTCTTCCCGGACGACCCCTTCCTCTCCGCGCTCCACGCGACGTTCTTCTTCCGCGAGAACAAGCTCTTCGTCCGCGACGAGGGGGGCCTCTCCGGCACGTTCGTCCGCATCCACGGCCCCGAGGTCCTCACCTCGGGCGGCCAGTTCGCGGTGGGTGACCGGCTGGTGCGGTTCTTCGGCCCGCTCGTGCCCCCTGCGCTCAGCGGGCCGGTGGCCTACGGCGCGCCGGTGCCTCCGGGAGCGCTGTACACGCTCGAGGAGCTGCTCGAGGGAGGGCGCCCCTGCCGCGCCTGCACCCGGCCCGGTCCGGTGCTCGCGGTGGGCCGCGCCGGCTGCGACCTGAACCTGCCGAGCGACCCGCTCGTCCAGCCGCGGCACTGCGAGGTGGTCGTCGACGCGATGGGCGCCCTGCTGCGCGACCTCAACACCCCGGAGGGCACCTTCGTCCGCCTCGCCCAGGGCTCCGAGCGCAGCCTCGTCCCGGGCGACATGATCCGCATCGGCCAGCAGATCCTGAAGGTCGAGACGATCTGACCCCAGACACACCGAAGGGCCGCCTCACCGCGCGGCCCCCGACTGTCCCTCGGCTGGCTGGAGCCTACTGGTTGCGCAGGTACCGCTCGATCACGCCGACGTCGGCCTCGCCCCGCGCGTCCTTCACGTACTGCCGCAGCCAGGTGTTCGCGCTGCTGGGGTCGTTCTTGAGCATGTAGGCCAGGGCGAGGCGCTTGGAGAGCCCGGGCGCCGGGTCGATCTCGTAGGCCCCGAGGTACCGGCTCACGGCGCGGTCGTACTCGCTCGCGCCCAGCGCCACGTCCCCGTCGCTGATCATCTCGCGCGCCTGCCGCGCCCGGTCTTTCTTCAGCGAGGGGTCAGCGAGGTTGATGTCGCCCGGCGGCGGCTTGACGGGCGTGACCGGCGACTCCACCACCGGCTCCGGGTCGCTGCCCTTCTGGCGGAGCTGGTCGTAGGCCATCAGGCCCCCGCCGGCGAGCACCGCGGTGCCCACCAGCGCCCCGACGAACATCAAGGCGGTGGACTTCGCCCCCTTCGCCTTCGGCTTCACCCGCCCGGGACCGGGGTTGGTCTGCACCGCTGTCCGGTCGTCGCCCTGGCCCGGCGACGAGGCCCAGGTCGGGGTCGTGGCCACGCTTGGAGGCGGCGGATGGGAGGCCGACGCGGAGCTGCCCTTGTGTACCCGCCGGGGCCCCGTGGAACGCATCACCGGCCGAGGCAGCGTCTGGACGTGCGTGGAGTCTTCCTCGTTCTCCAGCGCCATCAGGTCGCGGCGGAAGTCCTCGGCGCTCTGCGGGCGGTTGGCGGGGTCCTTCTCCATCGCCCGGAGGATGAGCGCCTCCATGGCCTTGGTGATGGGCGCGTCGGGCCGCTTCTCGCGCGGCGGGGTCGGCGCGGTGGTCAGGTGCATCGTCGCCAGCCCCACCGCCGAGTCGGACTCGAAGGGGAGCATGTTGGTGGCGCACTGGTAGCAGATGACGCCCACCGCGTAGAGGTCGCTGCGCGCGTCGAGTTGGAGGCCACGGGCCTGCTCGGGGCTCATGTACTCGGGGGTGCCGCAGACGAAGCCGGCGCGGGTGAGCGCCTGGCCGCTCTCGTTGCCCTCGCTCTCCTGGATCTTGGCGATGCCGAAGTCGAGCACCTTGACGAAGTCCGCCTCGCCCCGGCGCTGCTCCACCATGATGTTCTCGGGCTTCAGGTCGCGGTGGATGACCCCGGCCGCGTGGGCGTCGGCGAGCGCCGAGAGCACCTGCCCCACGATGCGCGCGATGCGCTTCTGGGCCAGCGGCCCCTCGCGCGAGAGCAGCTGGTGCAGGTCCTCGCCTGCCACGTACTCCATGGCGATGAAGAGCGAGCCGTCGTCGCTCTGCCCGAAGTCGATGACGCTGATGGAGTTGGGGTGGTTGAGCCGGGAGGCGGCCTTGGCCTCGCGCTGGAAGCGGGCCACGGTGCGGGCGTCGCCCAAAAGCGAGGTGCGCAGCACCTTGAGCACCACCGTCTTGTCGAGCGAGAGCTGCGTCGCCCGGAAGACCTTGCCCATCCCGCCCTCGCCGATGAGGGCCTCGATGCGGAACTTGCCGGCGACGATGCGCCCCACCACGTCGTCGTCGTTGCTGCCCGGGGCGCGGACCAGCGCCGCCCCGCACTTCGGGCAGAACTTCGCGCCGTCATCGCTCTTGTGGTTGCAGGAGGGGCACTGAATCAAGGCAGCGACCTCGCGGGCGGGCGTCGCCGACGCCGACCTCGAAGGCACACAAGATCACACAGAAAATCGGGGGCTTCAAGCACGAGGTCCACGGCCCTGGCCGGGCAGTGGACCCTGGTGCGGCGTCGCCGGGGGCCGTTCCCCCTCGACCTTCGCGACTACTTCTTCTCGGCCTTGGTGGACTTGGCGGCGGCCTTCTTGCGCTTCTGCTTCGCCTTGAACTGCTTCATGCGGATGTTCTTCATGCGGATGTGCTTGCTCTTGCTGCGCGCCATGCGTGTCTCCTTGGTCGGCGCGACCGCCGCGCCGGGTTCTGAGTGCCCCGCTTCTCCGTCAAGACTGCCCGGATTGTCAAGGGTTTCCGCTCCGGTCGGCCTCCCGTCCGGGTTCAGTTCAGTTGCAGATCAAGAGGCGGGTCTTCTCGGGCAGCGCCTCGGCCAGTCCCTTCACGATCTGCCCACGCAGCAGGTGCCAGATGGCCGAACGCTTCGAGGTGCCCACCATCACCGCGTCGATCTCCAAGCGGTGGGCCGCCTCGGCGAGGGCGTAGGCGGCGTCGTTGGAGATGCGCCACAGCGGGATGGCGTTCATCCCCAGGCGATGCACGGCTTCCGCCGCCTGGGCGAGCACCGCGTTGGCCTCGTCGCTGGGCCCGTCCACCACCTGGAACATGAGCCCCGGCATCTCATCGACGTAGGCCACGTAGAGGTTCTGCTGGCCCAGGCCCCGCGCCAGCGCGACCGCGTCGCTGAGCAGCCGGTGGTTCGGCCCGCGCAGCGCCACGAGGACGCTCGAGCCCTCGAGTTGGCGCAGCTCCGCCGCCTCGTCCACGGTGAGCACCTTGCCGGCCAGCGGCTTCTGCGCCGCCAGCTGCTCCATCTCCAGGTGCGAGATGGGCGTCGCCGGACGGGGCGCGAGCACCGGCGAGAGCCGGGCCAGCCAACCGCCGCGGTAGGCCAGCGACAGCCCCACGATGACCAGGGTGAGCGTCCCGCCGAAGGCCAGCGAGTGCCACTTGAAGTACATGTTCAGGACCCACGCGAGCAGGAGGCAGAGCGTGGTGAACACCCCCAGCCAGAAGCGCGCCCCGCGGCGGCCCTCCCGATGACGCAAGAGGTCGATGGAGGTGGAGTCCAGGACCAGCGTGCCCAGCAGGCCGAAGGAGTAGAGGTCGCCCAGGCGGGCCACGTCGCCCCCGGTCACCCCGAGGATGACCATGGGCACCACCGCGGAGAGCGCGATGGAGAGGTGCGGGGTGCCGAACTTGAGGTTGCGCCGCGCGAACACCGGCGGCAAGAAGCCCGCCGACACCAGCCGCAGGTTCACGTGGTAGTTGCCCACGATGGCGGTGTTGCAGGCCATGGTCAGGAGCAGCGCCGCGGAGATCACCGTGAGGACCATCAGCGGCCGGCCGCCCACCGCGGAGGCCAGGTGGGAGATGAAGGCCTCGGTGTTCGCCGCCTTCACCGCCTCGGGGAGCACGAAGTTCGAGAAGGCGACCATCACCGGCGAGAGGAACCCGATGGAGGCGATGACCAGCCACATGCCCCATGACGCGGTCCGGCGCACCGGCAGCTTCATCGCCCCGGAGAGCTGGGCCCCGCTCTCCAGGCCCGAGTACGCGAGCCAGGTGTTGGCGTAGCCCACCAAGAGCGCCCCCGCGGTGATGGTGCGGTCCGCCGGGTGGACCACGCTCTGCCAGAGCGCGCCCCAGCTCCCCTCGAGGGTCAGCTTCGAGGCGGTCACCACCACGATGACCAGGTTGACCACCAGCATCGCCACGGCCATCACCGAGGTGACCGTCGCGCTCTCCTTCAGCCCCACCACGTTGAGCAGGAGCAGCAGCGTCAGCACCGAGAGCGCCACCGCCAGCGCGGCCCCGGGCGAGAAGCCGAGCAGGCTCTTGAGGTAGTTCACCCCGGAGAGCGAGGAGATGGCCGAGGTGAGGAAGTAGTCGATGCTGATCATCGCGCCGCCGACCAGCGCGACGGTGGGCGCCTTCGGGAACGCGACGGTGGTGATGCTCACCACCCCGCCGCCGTCCGGGCACCGCTCGCTCAGCTCGACGTACTTGCGGGCGATGGAGACGAAGACGCCGGTGGAGAGGAGCAGCGCCAGCGTGGAGAGGCCGCCGATGGCCGCCCAGAGCAGGCCGGAGACGTAGAAGATGGACGTCCCGATGTCCGCGTAGACCACCGAGAAGACCAGCCAGAACCCCAGCCGCTTGTTGGGCGAACCCATTCGCTAGGCGGGCTTCTTGCCCGAGGCCTCCCAGCGCGCGATGGCCCCAGCCAGGATCCTCCCGATGAGGGTCTCGTAGTCCATGCCCACGCCCTGGGCGATGAGCACGAGGTCGCTCCACCCCGGGGTGAGGCCCGGCAGCGGGTTCGCCTCGATGAAGTGGATCTCCCCGGTGCGCGCGTCCATGCGGAAGTCGATGCGCGCGACGTCGCGGCACCCCAGCGCGAGGAACGAGCGCCGCGCCAGCTCCTGCATCCGGCGCGTGACCGCCTTGGGGAGCTTCGCCGGCGCCTCGTAGCGGATCTGGTCGTTCCAGTCGAGCTTGTGCTCGAAGCTGTAGACCGGCAGCGGGTCGGAGGGGTCGGTGAACACCACCTCCATCGGCGGCAGCACCTCCGGGTCGTGGTGCCCGAGCAGGCCCACCGTGAACTCGCGGCCCTTGATGTACTCCTCCACCAGCGCCGGCTGGCGGTAGCGCTCGGCCATCTCCCGGGCGAAGCGGCGCAGCTCCTTCTCGCTGGTGACCACGCTCTTGGCCAGCACGCCCTTGCTCGAGCCCTCGGCGACCGGCTTGACGATGAGCGGGAAGCGCAGGCCCTTCGGGAGCGGCTCGCGGCCGGTGGTCATGAGCATCGAGTGCGGGGTGGGCACGCCTTCCTGCGCGACGATCTTCTTGGCCAGGGCCTTGTCCAGGCTCAGCGCCAGCGTGGCCACGTCCGACCCGGTGTAGGGGATCTGCAGCATCTCGCACAGCGCCGGGACGTGGGCCTCGCGGTTGCGGCCGTGCTGGCCCTCGCTCACGTTGAAGACGAGGTCCACCTTCGCCCGGGGCAGCCGGGACAGCAGCGCGGGCGTCGCCTCCAGGTCGACCACCGTGTGGCCGTGGCTCTCGATGGCGTCGCGGATGGACTGCAGCGTCTTGGGGCTGTCGTACTCCGCCTCCTCGTCGTGGGCGCCCGAGGCGTGCGGCTTGACGCGCTTCACGTTGAAGGCGAACCCCACGCGCAGGCCGCGGGGCTTGTGCACGGAGGAGGACGACGGGCGGGGGGCAGGCATGGGTTCTCTCGGTCGCGGGTTGAAGAGGGAGTTCGTGGAGAGGGCCGGTGACCTAGCGGGGCTCGCTTCCGGGCGGCTCGAAGGCCACGCGCGCCGCGCCGCGCTGCTCGCCGGAGCGCACGGCCTTGAGCACCGGTCGGGTCTGGACGCCGGCCAGCACCTTGGTGTCCACCACCTGGGTCTCGGCGAACAGGTCGCCCGCCCGCAGCCCCAGCTTGTCGCCGAAGACCCGCGCGGCCTCGAACAGCAGCACCGCCGGGCCCACGGTCCAGAGCAGGAACTGGCCGAAAGTGGGGACCATCTGGAGGAGCAGCACCAGGGCGAAGGGGAAGTTGCGCAGCGCCGACTCGCGGTAGTCCGCGTCGCGGCAGGTGGGCACGTGCACGACCTTGATGCCCAGGAGCCGCTTGCCCGGCGACTGCCCGTGGAGCATCCCGTCGGCGAAGAGCACGAAGAGCACCGCGAGGATCGCCCCGGCGTCGCCCGCGGCGATGGGAAAGAAGGCGGCCAGCACGAAGTCGGTCAGGCGTGCCAGCACCCGGGGCAGCACCTCGGCCTTGGGGTAGGGCGAGCCCTCGGGACGGGAGCTGAAGAAGCGCCCGAAGGGTCCTGATGGTTCGCCCTGCGGCTGTCTGGGCTCGTCGCTCACGCTGCCGGGCCTCTCTGCCCCGTACCTCGAAAACCGGCCGGAATTGTGGGTTCGGCCCCGAGCGAAGTCAACGACGCTCACGGGCCGGGGCCCCACCCTTTTGCCCTGCTGGGGTCTTGGCACCGCTTTTCCCCTTCGGCGATAGTGCGCCCCGCACACCCCGTAGGAGTCCCCCGCATGGTGAAGACGGTCGACGTCCCCACCCCCTTCGAAGCAGTCTTCACGCAAGCCGAGCGGTACGTCGGCGACCTGTTCTCCGAGCTCAAGCGGTCGCCCGAGTCGGGCACGGTCCACGTCGGCCAGCAGCGCTACGTGCTCTTCCGCGCCGAGAGCATCTTCCTCGCGCTCTTCGACGGCCTACAGGACGCCTTCGGCGAGGAGCAGGCCAGCGAGTTCATCTACAACATGGCCCGCATCATCGGGCGCTCGGACTGCGAGGCGTTCTGCCGCGACCGCAACGTCACCGACCCCGGCGAGCGCCTCTCCACCGGACCGGTCCACTTCGCCTACGCCGGCTGGGGCCGCGTCCACATCCACGGCGACAGCCACCCGAGCCCCGACAGCGACTTCCTGCTCCACTACCACCACCCCAACACCTTCGAGGCCGAGGTCATCGCCGCGCGCAAGCTGGAGGTTCCCGGCCCCTCGTGCTTCTTCAGCGCCGGGTACTCGGCGGGGTGGTGCTCGGTCGCCTACGGCCTCGAGCTGCACGCCCGCGAGGTCCTCTGCACCGCACGCGGGGACGAGCGCTGCGAGTTCGTGATGGCCCCCTTCGACCAGCTCGACGCCCACGTGGCCCGGCTCGCGCCGAAGCGCTGAGGGGAGCGACCATGCAGCCGCCCCCGCCGATGAACCCGCTGGCCCAGCGCATCTTCGCGGTGCTGCAGCAGCACGCGGTGTTCCCCCTGCCCATCCTCAAGGCGCAGTGCAAGCACCTGAAGAAGACTCCGGAGACCATCGGCCGCGAGGACCTGCCCCGGCTCGCCGAGGCCATCGGCCGGGCGGTGGCGCTGTTCTCCAACCCCGAGAAAGGCCGGGCAGTGACCGCCGCGCTGCGCGACCTCTGATCTCCTGGTCTGCTCAGCCTGGGCTGGCGCCCGCCTCCGTCGCCCCCTCCGGCGCCGGCTCGTCGCGGGTGAAGAGCAGGAAGGCCATCGCCGGGCGCTTGCTCGAGTCGCGCATCGCGAACTGCATCCCGTCGTAGTTCCAGCCCCTGCGCACCCATTGGTTGAGGAGTTCCTCGAGGACCTCCTCGGTGACGGTGCTGGTCTCGACCACCTTGTACGCGAGCATGGACGCAGGATGGCCCTGGCCACCGGGGGTGTAAAGCGGGGGTTTGACTCCCCGGCAGGCGCTGGGCAGCATGCGCCCCCGTGCTCGACCTCCTCGGTGCCCACGCCTTCGCCGTCACCGCCCTCGTGCTGGTGGCCGTCGTCGCCAGCCTGCGGGTGGGGGTGCGCGACCCGCCCCACCGGCGCGACTTCGGCATCGCCCTCGCGTTCTTCGCCGTGAGCCTCGCCGCCTACCTCGTGTCGAGCCTCGCCCAGTGGCGGGGGATGGCGGACCTCACGCGCTACCTGCGCACGGCCGCGTACGCGTTCTTCGGGTTCGGCTCGGTCCGCGCGGCCACCTCGATGGTCACCTGGGCCACACGCTCCCGCCGCGGCCGGCCCACCCCAAAGATCCTGCGGGACGTGGTCGACGCGCTCCTCTACTTCGTGGCGCTGGCGGTGGTCCTGCGCGCGACCCTGAAGGTGGACCTGGGCGGGCTGCTCGCGACCTCCGCGGCGCTCTCGGTGGTCGTCGGCCTCGCGCTGCAGGAGACCCTGGGCAACCTCTTCGCCGGCCTGGCCCTGCAGGTGGAGCCGCCGTTCGAGGTGGGCGACTGGGTCACCGTGGGCCCGCACAACGGCCGGGTCGTGCACGTCGCCTGGGGCCACACGCGCATCGAGAACACCCGCCGCGAGCAGATCACCATCCCCAACTCCATCGTGGCGAAGGAGTACGTCCTCAACCACGGCCGCGCCGGCGCCGGCTACTCCCGGGACCTCTTCGTCGAGGTGGACTACGACTCGCCCCCCAACGCCGTCCGGGCCGCCTGCCTCGAGGTGCTCACCGGGTGTCCGCAGGTCCGCCGCGATCCGGCGCCGATCGTCCGCGTCAGCAAGTGGGAGGCATCCGGCGTGCAGTACCAGGTGCGCTTCTGGCTGGACCGCTGGGAGGACCTCGACCCCACCGCCAACGACCTGCTCTCGCAGCTCTGGTACCGCATGCGGCGCGAGGGGTTCTCCATCCCCTTCCCCACCCGGACCGTCTACCTGCACCAGGCCGATGAGGCCGGACCGCGCGAGGCCCAGGACCGGGAGCGGACGGCGCTGCTGACGACCGTCGACTTCCTGCGGCCGCTGGGCACGGAGTCGCTCTCCCGGCTGGGGACGCTGGCGAGGAACCTGCTCTTCGGTCGCGACGAGGTGATCCTCCGGCAGGGCGACCCGGGCGAGACGTTCTACCTGCTCATCTCCGGCGAGGTCTCGGTGAGGCTCGGCGCCTCCCCCTCGGAGATCGCCCGGCTGCACCGGGGCGACTTCTTCGGCGAGATGTCCCTGCTCACCGGCGAGCCGCGCTCTGCGACCATCGTCGCCACCGAGGACACGCGCGTGATGTGCGTGGACCGCGCCGCCTTCGGGGAGATCCTGCGGGCGCACCCCGAGGTGGCCCAGGCCCTCTCCCACGCGCTGGCGGAGCGGACCGAGAACCTGCGCGCCCGCGAGGCCGGTCCCACCGGCGCCTCGGTCGCCGCGGAGTCCTCGCGCATCTTCGGCCGGCTGCGCGAGCTCTTCCGCCTGCGCTGACTACCGCTTCTTCCCGCGCGCCAGATCCTCCCGGGCGAGGTCGGCCAGGGCCTGCGCCCGCTCCACCTCGTCGCGGGCGCGGTCCAGCTCGGAGAGGTCGCGCAGGTTCTCGGCCAGCACCCGCCCCGAGGCCGCGGACATGCTCCGCGAGGCGGCGAGCCGCGCCACGGCGGTCTCGCGCTCGCGCCGCAGCGTCTCGGCCTCGGCCTCCACCGCGGCGATGGTCTCGGCCAGCTCCTTCGCGGTGGCCTGGAGCCGGGCGCGCTCGGCGGAGAGGGCCTCGAAGCGCGCATGCGCGCGCTCGGCGTCAGCGGCAAGCACCGCGCGCACGGCGTCGTCCTGGGCAGAGGTGCTTCGCTTGCGCGCCTCCTCCTCCAGCGCCCTCGCAGTGGAGAGCCCCCGGTCCAGCTCCTCCCGGGCGGCGTAGAGCGTGGCCACCGAGCGCCGCAGCTCCCCGGCGCGCGCGGCGAGGGTCTGCAGGCGGCGGTCGTAGGCCTGCACCGGATCGTCCGGCGCCGCCCTGCCGAACCTCGCCGCAAGCCATGCCCTCAGTCCCACGCCCGACCTCCCGGGGCCTCGACCGGCGCCCCCAACAAGCGGATCTTCTCGAGGGCTTGCATGCCCCGCTCCGGCAGCGCCGTCAAGGCGAGCGCCCAGCGCTCCCCGCGCAGCCCGTACACCTGCTGCAGGTGCTCGAGCACCCCCACCGCCTCGGCGGTCCGCACCTCGGCCGGGGCGAGCGCGACCGTCTCCGCGACCGCCGCGAGCAGGTCCGAGACCCGCTCCACGTCCGCCGCGGGCGGGGCGCGCCCGGGGACCGCCGGTTGGAGCGTGAAGCAGGCGGAGAAGCGCAGGGCGGGCGAGGCCTGGGACACCCCTCCCTTCTGGCGCTCGGCGCCCAGGGCGAGCAGGGCGTCCACGGCGGAGCGGACCCGCGGGTCGTCCGGCCGCAGCGCCACCGGCGGCAGCTCGGGCAGGAGGGTGCGCAGGCCGCAGTCGAAGAGCGCGCGCCCGCCGGAGATGGCCTCGTCGTCGAGGTGGTAGTAGAAGGCCCGCCGCCCGGCCTCGCGCTGCTGCAGCACCAGCTCCTTCAAGTCGCGGTTCTCGGCCCCCAGCGAGATGAAGCTCAGGGTCGCCTCGATCTCGCCGAGCGGCGCCTTGGCGCTCCAGACCCGGGAGAGGTCCACCCGGTCCTCCCCGTCGGTCACCAGCACCACCGTGGCCCGGGCCAGGTCGGGGTCCCGGCCCCGCGCGTCCCGGATGGCGGCGAAGGCGGACTCGAGCGCGAAGGTGATGTCCGTGCGCCCCTCCGCAGGCGACTCGCGGAAGAGCCCGCTCACCACCCGCAGCGCCGCGTCGCCGTTGTCCACCCGCTCCAGCTCCGCGGGGTGGTCGGTGAAGAACGAGAAGTAGAGCGGCACGCAGGGCCGACCCTGCGACTCGCGGACCGAGAGGTTGTTCAGCTCGGCGATGAGGACCGCGTCGCGGAACCGGGCCCGCGCCCCGCGCATCGAGCCCGAGGCGTCGCAGACGTACACCCGCACCGCGCCCGTCCCGTGCTTGCGGCTGAGCGCCCCGCTCCCCTCCGGGGCGAGCCAGGAGTGCACCAGCTGGCGGTTGCTGGCCAGGTCGTAGAGCACCAGGCGCGGGTCGGTGATCACGAACTGGCGCAGCTGCGAGATGCTGCGCGCGAGGTCCATGGTCTGCACCGGGCCGGGGTACGGCACCGGCACGAGGCGCGCCGGGGCGGCGTAGGGCAGCTCCTCCAGCGACTCCTCCTCCGCGCCCTCCTCCACGTCGAAGAAGCGCCCCGCCTCCAGGGCGAGGTCGAAGACCTCCCAGTCGTCGCCCGAGAGCTGCAGCGCCAGGGCCGCGAGCCCGTCGCGGTCGCGCCGCTCGCCCACGTGGAAGGCGATGGCGCCCTCCCCCGCCGCGTCGAGGAACCGCCGCGCCCGGTCCTCGGACACCGCGCGGGGCAGCCCTCCCGTGACCGAGGGCTCGAGCTGGGCCAGCACCTCGCGCGAGGCGGAGGCCAGCGGGGCGTCCCGGGTCGCCACCGAGTCGCGGTAGAGGTCGAGCGAGGTCGCCCACGCGGTCCGCCCGTCCCCCTGCCGCAAGGCCTGGTCCAGCCGCGCCAGCGGGCCCTTCGCCGGGGCGCGGGCGAGCGCCGCCCGCTCCCGGCCCACCTCGGCGCGGACCTCGAGCGTGCGGGCGCGGTCCAGCTCGGACCCCACGCGCAGGAGCAGCTCGTGAGCCCCCTCCAGCGCCCGGCGCTTCTGCGCCTCGTCCAGCGGGCTCGCACGCGCGCGGCCCAGCAGGTACTCCGCCGCGGCGACCCGCGCGTCCTGGGGAGGGGCCCTTTCGGCACGCGGCGTCGGCAGCAGCGCCGTGGCGCCCTCCCGGGGGCGTTCCGGGTCGGCGAGCAGGTCGGCCACCTTCACCACCCGCGCGAGGCGGGCCCAGTGGTCCTCCAGGTCGGCGAGCGTCGAGGGCGGCGGCGGGCCTGCGCCGCGGCCGCGACGCTCCTCGCGGCAGAGCAGCGCCGAGACCTCGGCCACCGCCCGCCGGGCCCGGCGCCGCAGCCCCCGGACCTCAGCCGTTCCCTTCGCCCGCTCCCGGGTCAGGTGCACCAACAGGCGGGCGTCGGCCAGAGTGAAGACCCCGGCGCGGTCGAGGCCGCGGTCCAGCGCCAGCAGCTCGTCGGGGGCCTCGGCGGCCTGGGCCGCGCGCTGGAAGAGCCCGGGCGCGCGCGGCGTCCCCGCGGCCAGGAGGTCCAGCCGGGCGCGCAGGTCCATGAGGTCGTCGAGCAGCAACGGCGCCTCCGCTCAGGCCACGGCCAGTTCCGCCCGGCGCTCCAGGAGCGCGCGGCCGAACCGGTCGGCGGTGGCCGCCACCGCGTCGAGCGAGGCGAGGGTGCGCGCGCTCTCGGAGGCCACGTCCGCCCGCGCCTGGAGCCGGCCCAGCCGCTCGCGCAGGGAGGCCAGGTCCCGGTCGCGCCAGCCCACCGCGAAGAAGCGGGTGGCGTTGACGTGCGCCCAGACCGCCTCCGCCTGGTCGAGGGAGGAGATCTCCCCGGGCTCGGGCACCCCGGCCATCACGTCGTCGAGCCAGCGGGCGAGGTAGTTCACCTGCAGCGAGAGCTCGTGCAGGTCCAGCGCCGCGAGCCGCGCGTCCAGCTTCACCACCAGCGGGTTCTGCTTCAGGAGCGCCGCCGCCGCCAGGTCGTGCAGTGCGGCCCGCTCGGCGTCGGCGCGGCAGCCGCGCAGCAGGGCCTGGTAGCCGTCCTCGGAGGGGGCGCCCTCGGGGGCTGGCCGCGTGGGGAGGTGCTGCAGCAACAGCTCGAGCTGACGCTCGAGGATGGGCCGGCAGACCCTCATGGCGCG
>CAZAIE010000094.1:0-12404 GCA_964485035.1 uncultured Myxococcaceae bacterium
GGTGTAGGTCAGGTGGTCGGCCGACTCCTCGAACGACTCGGCGGCGCTCGGGAGCAGCCGGTACCGGGGGTGGTCGCGCGAGTCGATGCGCAGGAGCGTGTCGTAGATCCGGCCCTGCGTCATCCGCGTGGCCCAGAGGTCCAACGGGTCGATCACGTGAGGCGACAGGTTGGACGGGTCGTTGACCGCCCGCACCACCAGGGTGCCGCCCGGCCGCGGGGTTCCTTGCTGGACCGAGGGGGGTAGCCTGCCATCCAGCCAGTGCTCGTCGGGCAGCGGGTCGGAGGGCGCCGGGACGCGGACCTCCACCACCCTTTGGGGAGGCGGTGGGGTCGAACAGGTGCACCCGGGGAGGGCACCAAGGACCAGACCAATCCAGGCGAGGTGCTGGGTGGGTTTCACGCGCGCTCCGAGGGCCTGTCGTCGGATGAAGGAGTTAACCACGCGGGGGAAACCGGGGGCAACCCGGGTTCCCCCTCCCGCCCCCGGAACATCGTGCAATCACGTCACTTTTTGCCGTCCCAACCCGTGACTCCCGAGGGAACGAAGAGAGAGGAGGCCACCCCGTCGTAGGTTTGACTTGCCCGCAACACGGCCCTTACACTTTCCAGACTATGCCGCCTCGAGTGATTGGTCAGTACCAGATTCTTTCCGTGCTCGGGACGGGGGGCATCGGGTGCGTCTACCGTGCGCTGGACAAGCGCACGAACGAGGAAGTTGCGCTCAAGCTGCTGTCCAGCGGCCCGGCGCTCGACCCCATCGCGGCGCGGCGCATGGCCCGCGAGTTCGAGGCCCTCTACGACCTCTCGCACCCCAACGTCGTCCGGGTCTTCGACACCGGGGTCCACCGCGGCTACCCGTACCTCACCATGGAGCTGATCGAAGGGCTCACGCTGCGCGAGTTCCTGATGATCGACCACACCGGCATGCCGCAGATGATGGGCGGCCGGCGCAAGTCCTCCTCCGCCGGAGCGAGCGCTGACGGGGGCTTCGAGGACGGGAGCGCGGACTCCAGCGACCAGGTGATGGCCTTCGGGGTGGAGCGTCTCGCCGAGGAGCCCGACAGCGACCAGGGCGAGGCGGCGCACGTCTCCGGGCATGGCCCCGACGCGCTGCGGCGCCTCGCCGACGCGATGGACGAGCCGTTCACCGAGGACAGCCAGAGCCTCGAGCCCTCGGCGCTGCTCTCGCCGCCGACCCAGAAGGACTTCCCGGAGCTGCGCGCGCCGAACCTCCACGAGCTGAACCGCCCCGAGCGCATCGCCCTGCTGAAGGACGCCGTCCTGCAGATCTGCGAGGCGCTGGCCTACGTCCACGCGCGCGGGATGGTGCACCGCGACCTCAAGCCCTCGAACATCATGGTGGACGAGGACCGGCGCGTGAAGCTCATGGACTTCGGCCTCGCCAAGTACCTCGCGGAGGACACCGCCGTCACCGCCGCCGGCCGGATCGTGGGAACCTACCGCTACATGGGCCCCGAGCAGCTCATGGGCGAGCGGCTCGACGGGCGCTCGGACCTCTACTCGCTGGGCGTGATGGTCTACGAGCTTTTGGCCGGGCGGCCGCCCTTCGACGCCAAGACCCCGATCGAGATGTGCCAGCGCATCCTGGAGCAGGAGGCCGTCCCCCTGCAGATCATCAACCCCGACGCCGACGAGGCGCTGGCCAGGGTGGCCCACCGGCTGATGCGCAAGGACCCCTCCGAGCGCTACCAGACCGCCGAGGAAGTCTCCGAGGTCCTGTTCGAGTGAACTGATCGGTCCGCCCGATGTCCGGGGCGCGGTGTAGAGTGCGCGCCGAGTTCGGACCCGTCATGAGCCTGCTGCCCGAAGAAGCCACCTATCTCGAACACGTCCAGGCCTACTTCCTCGCTTTTCGGGGCGACGGGGTCTCGCTGTCTCCTCTCGACGCAGAGCTGCTGGCCGACTGGCGCGCGCGAGGCGTCCCCTACCCAGTCGTATGCCGCGGCATCCGCAAGACCGCTGAGTCCCACCTCTACAACCGGGGCTCCCGTCTGAGGACCCTGCGGAGCTGCCGCCTCGCCGTCGAGCGCGAGTTCCTCCGCTGGGAGGGCAGGAGCGCGGGGCCCGCTCCCCAGACGCACGCCGACGCGCCGAGCGAGCCGGAGGCACCCACCGAGAGCTTCGCGGTGCGCCGCGTGAAGAAGGCCCGGGCCGAGCTGCGCAAGGCGCTGCGCGCCGGCCCCTCGGAAGCCGCCCGGCTCGCCCTCGAGGCTGCGTCGAAGGCCCTGGCCGCCGACGTCGACGACCCCCGGAAGGTCTCGGTGCTCATCGCCCGGGCAGAGGACCTGCTGGCGCTGGTCTACCTGCACCGCCTCCCCCTCGCCGTCCGCCTCGGTCTGCTGCGCGAAGCCCGCTCGCTCGCGGGGCCCCGCCCCGCCCGCGCCTCACCCCGTGCCCGCAAGGACGCCCTGCGCGCCCACCGGGTCGCGCTCGCGCGCGCCCACGGAGCCCTACCCGCGCTCTCTTGAGCGACGAGGAGTCACCTTGGCCTGCCCTGTCTGCAAGGACTGTCGCTACGTGGTCGAGAAGGTCGGTGAGCGCACGCTCGCCCGGGTCTGCAGCTGCAACGAGACGTGCGCCACCTGCGGCGGCGCCGGGCGGACCTACGTGGAGCAGGGCGGGTACACCTACGTCCGCCCCTGCTTCTGCCAGTCGGTGGCGCACCGGGTGACCCTGTTCAACCTCGCCCGCCTCCCCGCGCGCTCGGCCGCCTTC
The DNA here is from genome assembly GCA_964485035.1 of uncultured Myxococcaceae bacterium. Lineage (GTDB taxonomy): Bacteria > Myxococcota > Myxococcia > Myxococcales > UBA5297 > CAZAIE01. The sequence goes on from CAZAIE010000094.1 coordinate 2,739, forward strand.
ACCTTCGAGACCTTCCAGCCCGAGTGCGAGGAGCAGGTGATGGCGCTGGGCACTGCCGAGACCATCGCCCGCCGCTACCGCCCCGACGCGCCCTCCAAGGGCTACATCGTCGCCGGGCCGGTGGGCACCGGGAAGACGCACCTGCTCTGCGCCACGCTGCGCCACCTCACGCTAGAGCTCGGCATCCCCGCGCGCTACGTGGAGATCTCCTTCCTCTTCTCGGAGATCCGGAAGGGCTTCGGGGAGGGCAAGAGCAACCTCGACGCCATCGCCCCGCTGGTCGACCTGGACGTGCTGGCCATCGACGAGATCGGCAAGGGACGCGGCAGTCCCTTCGAGATGGACACGCTCGACGAGCTCATCGCCCGCCGCTACAACGCCGGCCGCACCACGCTCTTCGCGACCAACCTCAGCCTGGCCTCGGACCTGGCACGCACCGGCCTCAATGATCCGGTGGAGCTCGAGCGCCAGTCGCAGAACCTCTTGCGGACCCGCGTCGGTGAGCGCATCTACTCGCGGCTGCACGAGATGTGTCACGCCCTCGAGTTCCCGCCCTCGAAGGTGCGCGACCACCGCAAGGGAGACAAGTCGAGCCTCAACGCCCGTTGATCCTCCCGGACGGGGGATATCCCGTGCGAGGGTCGGGTTCAGGCAGCCGAGCCAGGCGTTTTTCGACCCGAGAACCTCGCCTGGGGCTCCAGGATGGCCTAGGAGCGACGCACCCGGGGACATGCGGGCTTTAACAAGCCTGACGAATCCGAGGCCCTGCCCTGGGCCCGGGCGGCCTCACAGAGGCCTTCCCGTGGCTCCGATCTCTCGACTCTAAACATCTGAATTCACTGAACTATTTGCCGACGATATTTCGGGCCGCCCACTGACCTGGTGCCAGGCCCTCTGGAATCCATCGTGGTTCCAAGCAGATGCATTCCCGGGCAGGGCGAGGGGTCGTTGGCATCCCCCGCGTTCGATGCCACTATCCGCCGACCCGGTCGCTGGAGCGCTCCATGTCCCTGCACCGCTGGGTGTGTCTGCTGATTGTTGGCCTGGCCGTGTCGTCCCAAGCCCAAGCCGAACCCGCCGCGTGTCTGAGCAGCGACCTCAACAGTTGGCCGGCACCAAGCAAGCCATACTTCATGATCATCGCGGACACCTCCGCCTCCATGGCGACGGCGACGGCCTCTGCCTCGAGTTGTGGATTTGGGACCTCCCGGGAGGCTCACCTCCGATGTTCCCTACGTACGATTCTCCAGGCCTTCTCGGGAAAGGCGAACTTCGGTCTCGCCACGTTCCCCAGGCGACAGAGCAACTGTGGTGCGACCTGCTTCGGGACATGCCAGTACAGCGACTATCCCAACAACGTCGGCATGTCCGGCTGTGGGCCCGGCTCGGGCACGACTCGCCGGGGGGCCTTCATCCAAGTTCCGATGCTGCAGGACGCCTTCTGGACGACGCCGCCGCCCGCGCCCAACCTCCCCACGCTCCTGGGCTGGCTCGACAATAACTGTGTAGACAACCGCGAGCTCTTCGCCCAGGGCAACGCGCCGCTCAGCGGCGCTCTGCGCGACATGAAGCGCTACCTCTCCTCGAGTTGGACCGCCCCGGACAACTCGGTCACGTACACCTCGCCGCTCGCGTCCCAGGACCTCGCCGGAACGGGGATCAATGGAAGCACCGCGTGCCGCTCGGTGAACGTCATCCTGATCATCGACGGAGGAGAATCCTGCGACTCGGTCGGCTCCGCGAACGCGGTGGCCGCTGACCTCTACCAGAACGGCGTCACCGTGGCGGGCAAGGTCTACAAGGTCCGGACCCACGTGGTGAGCTTCGGGACCGGCGGGAACACCGAAGCGGACGAGATCGCCGCTGCGGGCGGCACCGTCACCAGCCGCTACGGCTCCAGCGACGTCGAGCTGAGCTCCGCGCTGATCTCCGTCATCGAGAGCACCCTTTCCCCCGAGGTCTGCGACAACGCCGACAACAACTGCAACGGGTGCACCGACGAGGGCTTCCGCCACCACTGCAACTTGGGCCAGACCTGCTGCACCTGGGCCAACGCGGCCCAGCGGACCACCTGCCTTGCGAACTACGAAGCCTCCATCACCCCGAGCGCGCCGCTGGGCAACCGCACCCTGCTGCCCTGCACCACCGCCGCCCAGCAGGCCTTGCCGACCTCCTGGCTCTGCTACGACCCTGGCGAGTCCTGCGACAACGTGGACAACAACTGCCAGGGCGGCGTGGACGAAGGTGTCACGAAGTGCGGCAGCCCCCTCCACTGCCCTGGCATTGAGGCGTGCAACGGCCTCGACGACAACTGCAACGGCCAGACCGACGAAGGCGCCGGATGCAACGGCTGCGTCCCCTCGGCCGAGGTCTGCGACGGCTGCGACAACGACTGCGACGGCATCGCGGACAACGGCGTGTCTCCACAGGCCTGCGGCCAGGCCATCCCGCCCAACTGCGCCGGGACGCTGACCTGCAAGCCCGCCCAGCCCGTTGGCGCCATCGGCGGCTGCATTCCCACCGGCGGCTGGAACGTCTGCAGCCACTCGCCCCAGACCGAGCTCTGCGATGGCCAGGACAACGACTGCGACGGCCAGGTCGACGAGGACGTCCCCGCGGTGGACTGCGTCCCGCCCGGCGCGCCCCAAGGCCTCTCCTACGGCCCGCAGAGCCAGTGCAAGAAGGGGAAGCTGGCCTGCGGCACCAGCACGTGCATCGGCTGGGTCGGCCCGTCGACCGAGGTCTGCGACGGGGTCGACAACGACTGCGACGGCGTGGTCGACGTGGGGAGCTACGGGGTCGGCCAGACGTGCGGCCTCGACCGGGCGCCGTGCGCCGCCGGGACCACCACCTGCGTGGCGGGGGTGCTGGTGTGCCAGGGAGGCCAGGCCCCCGTCGCCGAGTCCTGCGACGGCGTCGACAACGACTGCGACGGCCAGACCGACGAGGCGCCGCTGACCGACGGCCCGGCTCCCGGGATGACCGGGTGCTGGGCGCTCCCCGGCACCTGCTGCTCGTTCGGCCCGGTCCAGTGGTGCCCTCCGCCCGGCGCGACCTGCAGCGCCACCGGCACGCTCTCCGCCCCCTGCCAGGCGGGAACGCTGACCTGCGTCGGCGCCGGCGGCTGGGCCTGCCGCGCCAGCGTCGTCCCCGGCCCCGAGCGCTGCGACGGCGTGGACGAGGACTGCAACGGAGTCACCGACGACGGCGTCGCTGCGGTGGGAACCCCCTGCAGCCAGGACCGCGGGGCCTGCGTCGCCGGAACGCTCCAGTGCAGCCAGGGCACGCTCTCGTGCTCGGGCGTCCTCCCCGGAACCGAGAGCTGCAACGGCGCCGACGACGACTGCGACGGCCAGACCGACGAGGACCTCCCGGTGACGGCGGTCTGCTCGGCCAGCTACGACACGACTGCGTTCCCCGGCGCACGCGACCAGGGTGAGTGCCACGCGGGCTGGAGCCAGTGCGCAGCGGGCCAGGCCACCTGCCGGGGCGCGGTGGGCCCGGTCGCCGAGGTCTGCGACGGGCGAGACAACGACTGCGACGGCCAGACCGACGAGGCCGGCGCGACTCCAGACGGAATCGACGGATCGACCTCCCCGATCGGCGCGGTCGGCGGGCCCTGCCTCCCTGCTGGCGCCTGCACCGCCGGAGTCGTCACCTGCGTCGAGGGAGGCGCGGTCTGCATCGGGGCGGCGCTCCCGAAGACCGAGGTCTGCAACGGCCTAGATGACGACTGCGATGGAGAGACAGACGCCCCCAAGGCCGGCGGCCCGGCGGTCTGCTCCAGAGGAAACGTCTGCGTCACCTTCGGCTCCGGGACGCTCTGCGCGCTCCCGTGCGGCACCGGTGCGCACCCCTGCCCCACGGGACAGACCTGCCAGCCGGGAACGACCGGATCCGGAGCTGGAAGCTTCTGCGCGCCGACGCCCGTGGCGGGGACTCCCCCCATCGACCTGGCGCGCGGCCTGCGGCGCTCCGAAAGAAACCTGCCCGTGGGCTGCGCCAGCGTGGGCGGCTTCGACCTCGGAGCCCTCCTCCTGGCCCTGGCGGCGCTGCCCCTCGCACTGAAGCGTCGGCGAAAGGGGCTGCGTCCGAGCCCCCTCGCCAGCGTGGGGCTGGCCGCGCTGCTCGCGCTCTCGGGGTGCAACTGCTCGGAGAGCCCCCCCGTCAGCGCCCCCGACACCGGAGGCGCGGCGACCGAAGACGCCGGGACGACTTCCCAAGGCGACGCGGGATCGCTGGCGGACGGCGCCGTGTCCGAGGACGACGCCGGCGCCCAGCCCGGGGATTCCGGCCAGTCCGACGACGCTGGCGAAGTGCCGCACGACGATGGCGGCACGCTCGAGGCCGATGCGGGCGCCGGCGCGGATGCCGGCTGCCAGGCCTCTGCCGAGGTCTGCGACGGTCTCGACAACGACTGCAACGGCCAGACCGACGACGTGGACTTCGCCAGCCCCGAGCACTGCGGCACGTGCGGGACGAGCTGCTTCGACCTGCTCCTGAACGTGATGCCGGCGACGGTCACCTGCTCGCCGGGCCAGGCTCCCGGAACCGCCCCGGGCATCTGCAGCGGGACCTGCGCGCCGGACTACCACGACCGGGACGGCGACGGCTCCTGCGAGACCTACTGCGTCCAGCAGGGGTCCAGCGACGCCACCTGCGACGGCCGGGACGACGACTGCGACGGCAGCATCGACGAGGACGTCGACCTCTGCTCGCTCGCACACTGCGGCCGCTGTGGCCGCGCCTGCGCTCCTCCGCACGCCACGGTGGGCTGCACGCCCATGGGTCCCTTGTGCGAGCTGGGGATGGCCGAGTGCGCCGTCGTCTCCTGCGACTGCGTCGGCGCCGGCAACTGCTGGTGGAACGTCGATGGCCTCGCGGGCAACGGCTGCGAATACGCCTGCGACCGGACGAACGGGGGCGTCGAGGTCTGCGACGGCCTGGACAACGACTGCAACGGGAAGGTCGATGACGCCCTCTCCGATCCCGTGGTGGGGGTCGCCTGCCACGGCAGCGCCCTCGGCGTCTGCGCCGCCCCAGAGCACGCCGGGCTCACCGCGTGCCGCAACGGCCAGGTGGTCTGTGCCGGCCCCGAGGTGCTCTACGCAGGCTCGCGCGCCGAGTCCTGCAACGGCGTCGACGACGACTGCGACGGCGAGGTGGACGAGGCGGTCCCCGAGGTTGGCCAGGCGTGCGGAAGCAACGCCACCGCCCCCTGTCGGAAGGGCCGGATGGAGTGCCAGAGCGGAAGCCTGACCTGCATCGGCGCCATCGAGCCCGTCCCGGAGGTCTGCAACGGGCGGGACGACGACTGCGATGGGGCCATCGACCTTGCTGGGACCCTGCCGCCGTCCGATGCGGTGGGCGCCTGCAGCGTGCCGCCTCCCCCTCCGGCGAACACGACCTCCCCCTGCCGAGCCGGCGCGCTCGCGTGCGTGGGAGGAGTCGTCACTTGCCAGAACGCGGTGGGGCCCGCCGCCACCGTCGATTCCTGCGGGGTCGACGCCAACTGCGATGGCCGGCTCACCCACCAGCCCGACCGCGACACCGACGTGTCGAACTGCGGCTCGTGCGGCAACGTCTGCGGGACAGGGAAGCCGCACTCGCTCTGGGCCTGCCTGAGCGGCGCCTGCCTCTTCCAGGGGTGCCAGCCGGGCTACTACGACCTGGACGGTGACCAGGGCTGCGAGTACGCCTGCTCCTTCGCCTCGGCGACGGAGGCCTGCAACGGCGTCGACGACGACTGCAACGGACAGGTGGACGAGGGAGTGATCGCTCCGTCGCCCAAGACAGCCTGTGGGGTCTCCCCCGCCGCCACGACCCCCGAGTGCACCGTCCAGGTGGCCGTCGCCTGCGTGTCTGGCGCCTGGAAGTGCACCTTCCCAGCAGGAGTCTGCGGGCCGTCCTGCGCCGCGGCGCCCGAGCAGTGCGACGGTTTGGACAACGACTGCAACGGCCTGGTGGACGAGGACTGGCCCACGCTCCACCTGGGGTGCGCAAGCGACGACGGCGCCCCGGTCCCCGGTCATGGCCCCTGCAGGACCACGGGTACGGTCGTCTGCACGAGCGCGACCAGCGCGGGGTGCTCAGCGGTGAAGGCCGACTGCGCGACCCTGCCCGGCGGGTGCACCGAACTCTGCGACGGCGTCGACAACGACTGCGACGGCATGGTCGACGAGTCGTTCAAGAACCCCGGGTACCACCCCGCCTACGTCAGACCCGCGGTCACGAAAATCGGCATGAATCTGTGGGTCTACTCCTACGAGGCGAGCCGGCCCACCGCCACGAACCTCACGCCAGGGGCCGGCAACGGCTACTGGCTCTCAGCGCCGCCGGGCTCGACGCTGGACAAGACCACCGCGTGCTCCGTCGAGGGCAGGATCCCCTGGTACAGCGTGTCCCCCGAGGAGGCCCAACAGGTCTGCAGACAGATGGGCGGCTTCCTGTGCTCTCGTGCGCAGTACCAGACTGCATGCCGCCCTGTCCCAGCGTGCCAGTGGGGCTACTACCCGCGGGGGCTGGCGGGCAGCGCCTGTGCCACGGACCAGACCGCGACGAAGTTCTGCAACCTCGCCTCCGCGTTCGACTTCGCCAGTGGGGTGCCTGGAGACCAAGATGGTCTGCTCCCGACGGCGTCCCCCCGCTTGCAGAACTGCTGGGCCGATTGGTCATTCCTGGCAGGGAACACGGGAGACACCGACCAGGTCTTCGACCTGACCGGCAACCTCCGAGAGATCACGCAGGAGTCGACCAGCGTGTTCGCGCTCATGGGTGGCGCCTTTCTTGGCGATTCAGCCAGCGCGAGCTGCGACTTCACCCTCTACCAAGTGGCATCCACGTTCCGGTCCTTCGATGCCGGGTTCCGCTGCTGCTTCTTCGAGAACCCGAACTGAGGCCCGCGTGACGCCGAAGCGCATCGTCATCACCGGGGCGACGCGTGGCTTGGGCCGCGCGCTCGCAGACTGGTTCATCGAGCAGGGCCACACCGTCGCCGGGTGCGCCCGGACCGAGGCGGAGATCCAGCGGCTCGCGGCCTCGCACCCGTCCCCCCATCGCTTCTCTGCCGTGGACGTGAGCGACGCCGGGGCCGTCGAGCGCTGGGCCTCGGAGGTCCTGGCAGCACTCGGGCCGCCGGACCTGCTCCTGAACAACGCGGCCCTCATGAACCGGCCCGCGCCGCTCTGGAAGGTGCCCGCCGGGGAGTTCTCCCGGCTCATCGACGTGAACGTGAAGGGCGTGGCCAACGTGGTGCGCGCGTTCGTGCCGGCGATGATCGACGCCGGCCGCGGAGTCATCGTCAACCTGAGCTCGGGATGGGGGCGCTCGGTGAGTCCCGAGGTCGCGCCCTACTGCGCCAGCAAGTACGCCCTCGAGGGCCTCACCCTTGCGCTCGCCGAGGAGCTGCCCCGTGGCCTCGCGGCGATCCCGCTCAACCCGGGGATCATCAACACCGAGATGCTGCGGACCTGCTGGCCCACCGACGCGGCGGGCTACCCGGACGCCGCCGAGTGGGCCAAGGCCGCGGGGCCCTTCCTCCTCGGGCTGGGCCCGCGCCACAACGGCCAGTCGCTGAGCGTGCCAGGCGGCTGACCGGCCGCCGGGAATGGGCTCTTTGACACCCGGCGCGAGCCCGCCCCTGACTCGCGCTGCCTCCGGAGGTCCCTGTGGTGCTGCCCTGATCAGCCTGCGGCCAGCCGAGACGCCGGCTGCACCCGGGTGAAGGTCTTCATGTCTGGTAGGGCCAGCGGCGATTGCCGCTGCTGACACCGGAAGCCTATTCTCCGGCCTGCCAACCTGCGACTCGAGGCTTCGATGCACCTCCGCACCCTCTTGGTGCTCAGCACCCTGCTGCTCGCCGCGACCTCCGACGCCGAGGATGCCCCGACGCCGAACCCGACGTCGCGCCGCAGGGTGCTCTCCGTCGCGGTCCTCGACCTCGCCGCGCTGGACGCCCCCGCCGAGCTGGCCCAGAACCTCACCGCCCTGATCGCTGCCGAGATCGGCCGCTACGACGAGGTGCGGACGGTCACCCGCCGGGAGATCGCCTCTCTGCTCGACCTGGAGCGTCAGCGGCAGCTCCTGGGCTGCTCGGACGAGGGCTGCATCGGGCAGATCGCCGGTGCGCTCGGCGTCGCGAAGATCGTCAGCGGCCAGATCGGCCGGGTGGAGCACGCCTACATCCTCACCCTGCAACTCCTCGACGCCCGCACCGGGAAGGTCGATGCGCGGCTCGCGCGCACCATCCCCCAGGGCGAGGGCTTGGTGAACGCCACCAAGGCCGCGGTGACCGACCTCATCGGCGACCGGGTCTCCTCCAAGAACCAGGGGCCCAGGCTCGCCGTGCCCCAGAAGCTGCTCGCGCACGAGGAGGACGTGGTCCACCTCGACGCCACACGCAGCTACGACCCCGACGGCGACCCGCTGCGCTTCCGCTGGCGCCAGGTGGACGGCCCGCCGGCGCTACTCGAGACCCCCGAGCAGGCCCGCGCCCAGTTCGTCCCCGCCGAGGTCGGCCTCTACTCCTTCGACGTGGAGGTCGGCGACGGCCGCTCCGCGCCCCAGCGCCAGCAGGTGCAGGTGGAGGTGCGCCGGCGAAAGCGCTTCAGCCTCGCCGCCGGCTTCCAGACGCTGCTCTCCTTCAACCGGGTGGCCGTGCCCCGGGGCGAGGCGACGGAGGTCTACCGGAACCGCTCGCTGATGGGCGGCGCGCTCACCCTCGACCTGCGCTTCTCGGAGGAGTGGGCGCTCATCGCCGAGCTGGGCGGGAACACCATGTCGGTGACCCCGGAGGGCTCGCCCGACGACACCCAAGACCGCCTGGACGTGACCTCCTACACGGTCATGGTCGGCGTGCGTCGGAGCTTCGTCTTCAGCGGGTTCCAGCTCTTCCTCGCCGCATCCATCGGCACCGGCCGCCGCTACTACAGCGCGAGCTACCACAACGACGCGCAGCCCTCGTCGCCCTACCGCCTCAACGAGGCGCGCAGCGAGGCCATCATGGGCGACGTCTCGGCAGGGGTGGCCATCCCCGTCCCCGAGCTGTGGGGCGTGCCCTTCGACGAGTACGTGGGGCTCTTCGCCCAGGGCGGGATCCGCGCGATGAAGGGCACGGACATCGTCGGTCCGTTCCCCGCGGAGATCCCCATCAACGTCCCGGGCAACGGCTTCCAGTGGGGCGCCAACGCCACCGTCGGGGTCTACGTACGGCTCTGAGCTACGAACGTTCGAAAGCTGCTCGGGCCCCGGAGGGAAGCGCAGCGCCGGGCGAAGTCGAAGCCAAAGACTCGTGGCGCCCCGCAGCAAGCGGCCGGCGGGTCGTGAGGCCTGCTCTCGACCCTCAACTCTCGACCCTCGACCGCGGCTCCGCCGCTCACTTCGGGACGGCCTTGAGCACGGCCTTCCCGTTGGTGATGACCACCTTGAAGTCCACCGACTTGGCGTTGTGCTCCTTCATCAGCGCCGGGACCTGCTTGCGCAGGCTGCTGGCCACGGCCTCGAGCGTCAACCCGTCGGTGTTCTCCTTGCAGCGCTTCTTCGCGGTGACGAAGGCGTCGTAGATGCGCTGGATCTTCTCGTTGGAGAGGCCGTCGGCGGCGCCGGGCGGCGGGGGCGGCGGACGTGCTGCAGGCGCAGCGGCGGGACGCGCCGGCGCCGCCGACGGCC
>CAZAIE010000095.1:0-12161 GCA_964485035.1 uncultured Myxococcaceae bacterium
GCGCCTTCTCCAGCAGGGTCAGGTCAGCCATTGGCGGCCTCCGCGGCGAGCGGCTCGTCGTCGTCGTCCGTCTCCACCGGACGCACGGCGGGCTTCTTCTCCTCGAGGGTGGAGAGCAGCTTCACCACCCCGTCGATGATCGCCTCGGGGCGCGCGGGGCAGCCGGGGACGTAGGCCGAGACGGGGATGACCGCGTCGATGCCACCCTCGACGTTGTAGCAGCCGCTGAACACCCCGCCCGAGCAGGCGCAGGTGCCCACCGCCACCACGAACTTGGGCTCGGCCATCTGCTCGAAAATCCGTACGATCCTGTCCCGGGTCTGCCGGGTCACCGGCCCCGAGCAGACCAGCACGTCGGCGTGGCGCGGGGTGCCCTTCAGCACCACCCCGAAGCGCTCGACGTCGAAGCGCGGGGTGAGCGACGCGACGATCTCGATGTCGCACGCGTTGCAGGCCCCAGTGTTGAAGTGGATGATCCACGGCGACTTGCGCCGCGCCCAGCTGACCAGTCGGCTCGCGAGCGACATCGGCTACCTCCGGAAGAGGATGAAGAGGCCCACGGCCGCGCTCACGAGGAACGCCGCGGCGAAGCCGGCTGCGAGCGGGATGCCCGAGGGCACGGTGGCGACCACCAGCGCGACCACGTGCATCACCGTGAAGAAGAAGGCGAAGTGGAAGAACTGCGAGTACTCCGGCTGCGCCTTGTGGCTCGCCACCTCCTCGCCGCAGGCGTAGGCCTTGAACTTCCCTTCGGGCTGCACCTTGCCCTTGGGCTGCTTCAGCGAGAGCACGTCGAGGCCCCAATACTCCAGGGCGACCAGCACCAGCACCACCACGAAGAGCACCGGCGGGAGGAACAGCAGCGTCGAGGGATTCACGTCGGCCTCCTAGCCCTTCAACTCGGTGAGCGCCTTGGCATCGAGAGTGCCGTGCTTGCGGAAGGCCCCGATGACGATGCCCGCGGCGACGGTGATGGCCACCACCTCCATGACGATGAGGGTGATGACGATGGCCTGCATCTGGCCCATGCGCCCGGTCACCGCGCCCGCCAGCACGAGCAGGAGCGTGACCGACTTGGTCAGCAGCTCCACACCGATCAGGATGCGGATGAGGTTGCGGCTCACGAGCAGGCAGTAGAGCCCGCAGGTGAAGACCACGGCGGCGGCGATGGCGAAGAGCCAGAAGTTCTCGGCCCAGACATTGGGGTTCACTTGCCCGCCTCCTTCTGCTCCTTGAAGAGGATCACCACGCCGAACACGCCCACGAAGATGATGATGATCTGCCCCACCAGGTCGACGCGCCGGACGCTCCACAGCGCCGCGCGCACCCCCGGGTCCGCGGCCAGCCGCGGCAGCTGGGTGTCGATGGCGTACCCGGCCGCCCACAGCAGCGCGCCTACCCAGGCGGCGATGGCCAGCAGCGGAAGGAAGGACTTCGCGTGCGCCCTGGCCTGCTCCTCGTCCTGCTGCTTGTCTGTGGGGCTGGTGAGGCTGATGGCGCTCACGAACACCACGGTGATGAGCCCCGCGCAGACCGAGAGTTCGAAGACGCCCGCGAGCGGCGCCTCCATCTGGAACATCACCAGGGTCAGGAGCGCGCTGGTCAGCGCCAGGGCGATGGCCCCGCGCAGCAGCGTGGGCGTGAGCACCGCCCACAGCGCGGCGCCGACCAGCAGCGCCAGCAACACGTAGGTCGCGGTCATCATAGGAAGCTCCCCACCGGCATCAGGAAGGTGTCGAACAGCCACGGCGCAGCGAGTCCCAGGGCCACCGTGATCGCCGCGAGCATCAGCGCCGGCAGCAGGCCCCAGGCCCCTGCCTCCTTCAGCCCCTGGCAGGCCTCGGTGAGCTTCCCGAAGAAGACCCGCCGCTGCATGGAGAGGAAGTAGGCCAGCGTGAGCAGGCTCGCGAGGATCGCCGCGGCGGCGAAGCCCTCGTGGCCCGCCTTCCACACCGCGAGCACGATGAGCAGCTTGCTCCAGAAGCCGGAGAGCGGCGGGATGCCCGCGGTGGAGAGCATGGCCAGCACCGAGGTCACCCCGGTCACCGGCATGCGCACGCTGATGCCCCCGAGCTGCTCCATGTCGCGGGTCCCGGTCTGGCGCTCCACCGCCGACGAGTTCACGAAGAGCAGGGTCTTGAAGATGGCGTGGTTGAAGAGGTGGAAGACCACGCCCGCCATCGCGAGCTGGCCCACCGGGTCGGGGCCCGCCGCCCCCAGGCCGAGCACGATGTAGCCCACCTGGCTGATCGAGGAGTACGCCAGCATCCGCTTCAGGTCGTGCTGGGTGAGCGCCGCCAGCGCGCCCACGAGGATGGAGAGCAGCCCCACCACCAGCAGCACGCCGCGCACCGGCGCGCTGTAGCCGAACACCGCATCCACCAGGCGCACCAGCGTGTACACCCCGGTGGTCTTGGTGACGATGCCGGCGAGCAGGACCGAGACCGCGCTCGGCGCCGAGGCGTAGGCGTCGGGTAGCCAGCCGTGGAACGGGACCACCCCGGCCTTGATGGAGAGCCCGACCAGGAACAGTCCGATGGCGCAGAGGCCGATCTTGCTGGTCGCGGCACCCGCGCGCAGCAGGTGGCCAACGGTCGCGAAGCTGGTGTCCCCCGCCACCACGAACAGCAGCGCGATGCCCGCGAGGAGCAGCGCCGTCGCCACCGCGGAGAGGACCATGTACTTGAACGCCCCCTCGAAGGCCGCGCGGCCGTGCTCCAGCGCGATGAGCACGAAGGAGGTCACTGCGGTGATCTCCAGGAAGACGTAGAGGGCGAAGAGGTCGCGCACGAGCACGATGCCGTTCATCCCCGCGAGCGAGAGGACCAGCAGGTTCGCGAAGCGGAACCGGGTCTCGCCCTCCGGCGCGATCGTGTAGCGCGCGACCCAGACCGCGCACAGCCCGACGATGGCCGTGGCCAGGAACATCACGCGGGCCAGGCCGTCCACCGGCAGGTGCGCGTGCAGCAGGTTCACGACTGCCGGCTGCTGGAGCCAGAACTCGGGCGGCACGGCGAAGACGGCCACACCCTGCAGCACGCAGAGCACGGCGGCCACGCTGAGCGCGACGGTGTTGGCCAGCTTCCCGAACGGCAGGTTCAGGAGCACCACCGCCAGGAGGGGCAAGAGGACGAGGAGCGCACCCACTTAGAACCCTCCCACGAAGTGGTAGAGGACCATCACGGCGCCGACGGCGGACCAGAGCAGGTACACGGCGTGGCTGCCGCCGTGCGCCTCGCGCAGGAAGCTGGAGAAGGCCCGCGCGATCGCGGTGGCGACGGAGTTGTAGAGGAAGTCCACCACCCTATCGACGACCCAGCCGAGCCAGGCCACCGCGTTCACCACCTTGAGCGCCAGCTCGTAGGGGTCGAAGAACCGCCGCTCCGCCAGGTCGTAGAGCTGGTGCGCCCCGGGCGCGTAGTGCAGGTGGTCGACCGCCTTGAGCCCGCTGCCGTACCGCTTCGCGCCCCACAGGTGGTTGCCGATGGCCGCGGCCAGCGTCAGCACCGAGATGCCGGTGAGCATCCAGCCCACCGAGCCGTGCGGCAGCAGCCCGAAGAGCGCCTCGGTGTTCGGGAAGTGCCCGGCCACCGCGGGGCCCAGCAGCTGCGCGCCCACCAGCGAGTTGCCCAGGCCGAAGACCACGCAAGCCAACGCGATCAGCACCATCGGCACCAGCATCGCCGGAGGCGGGTCCTTGATCTCGCTCTCCGGCTTCGCCGCCCGGAACGGGCCCTTGAACGCGGCGTGGCCCAGCTTGAGGAACGAGGCCGCGGTGAAGAACGAGCCCACCGCCGCCATCGCGTAGAACACCCAGCCCCGCTCCAGGGCGCCGTGGTAGACGAGCTCCTTCGAGTAGAAGCCGTTGGTGAACGGGACGCCGGAGATGGAGAGCGCCGCGACCGCGAAGCACCCGAAGGTGATGGGCATCGCGCGGCCGAGCCCGGAGACCTGCTTCAGATCCGTCGTCCCCGCCTGCCGCTCGACCGCACCGCCGGTGAGGAAGAGGGTGCTCTTGTAGAGCGCGTTGTTCACCATGTGGAACAGCGCGCCCACCACGCCGAAGACGTTGCCCGTCCCCAGCCCGAGGATCATGTAGCCGACCTGGCTGATGGCGTGGAACGAGAGCAGGCGCTTGAAGTCCTTCTGCACCAGCGCCATGAGCACGGCGAGCAGCACTGTCACCCCGCCCACCACCATCATCAGCATCGAGGCCCAGCCCGCCTGCACCTTGAAGAGGTCCAGCGAGATGCGGGTCACGAAGTAGATGCCGATGAGCTTCTCCATCGCACCGGGCATCAGGGCCATGAACGGTAGCGGCGCGTCCGTCGCCGCATCCGGAATCCAGCTGTGGAAGGGCATCGAGCCGGCCTTGGAGATGGCCCCCACCAACAGCAGCACGAAGGCCAGGCCGTAGAGCCCCTCGGTGCCCATGGGGCTCTTCGCCAGCTCGCTGATGCGCAGCGTTCCGGCCAGGAAGAGCACCAGACCGATCCCGGTCATCATGCAGAGGTCGGTGACGCCGTTGATGAAGAAGGCTTTCACCGCGGTCTTGTACGAGGCCGCACCGCCCAGGGCGATCATCCCGAAGAGCGTCACCAGCATCCCCTCCCAGAAGAAGAGGAGGGTGAAGAGGTGGTCGGCCATCACCGCGCCCTGCAGCAGCGCGACGGTGAAGAGGTAGAGCGCGAAGAACGGGCCCGCCGTCGGCCTGCCGGCCATGAACTGCGCCGCGTAGATCGCGAGGAGGAACGCCAGCGCCGAGGCGGCGAGCAGGATGAAGCTCGCGAAGGCGTCGAGCCGGAACTCCAGCGCGAACCCGAAGGCGCCCAGCGACGCCGCGTACGAAAGCGGCTGCTTGAACATCGCCACGTTCACGCCGAGGTTCCCCAGCGTCGCCAGCACCAGCAGCGGGCCCCCCAGCTTCGCAAGGCCACGCACGCAGCCCAGGCAGAGCAGGCCGACCACCGCGGGGACGAGGATGGGAAGGAGCATCATCTCGGGATTCATCGCGCCGACCTCACGATCTCCTGGGCGGTGGCCGAGGCCATCTCCGAGGGCAGCTTCACGAGCAGGCCGCTCACCAGCGCCAGCACCGCGAGGGCGGCGACGCTGAGCACCATCTCCCTCGAGCCCTCGTGCGGCGCGTGTCCGTCGTGGCCCTTCGCCGCGTCACCCGGCTCCCCGAGGAAGACCCGCGTGAAGACCCGGAACAGGTAGAGGATGGTGAGGAACGCCCCGAAGACGAACGTGAACGCCACTGCGAGCTGGCCGCTGGTCACCGCACCGGTGATCACCAGGTACTTGCTGAAGAAGCCGCCGAACGGCGGGATGCCCATGACCGAGAAGGCGCAGAGCACGAAGCTCACCGCGGTGACCGGCATGGTCCTGATGAGCCCGCCCAGCCGCGTGATGTCCTTGCAGTGCGTGCCGTGCTCGACAATGCCCGCGCAGAGGAAGAGCCCGCCCTTCGCGATGCCGTGCATGAGGATGTAGAGAAGCCCGCCCCCCACGGCCATCTGGTTGTCCACGGAGAGCCCCAGGAAGATGAAGCCCAGCTGGCTCACGGTGGAGTACGCGACGATCCGCTTCAGGTCGGTGTCGATGAGCGCTGCGCCGGCCGAGACGAGGGCGCTCGCCCCCGCGATCCACGGGACGATCTGGTGCCACACCGGGTCCACCACGAAGGTCGCCACCAGCAGACGCGCGAAGACGTAGACGCCGATCTTCACCAGCACCGCGGCGTGCAGCAGCGCGGTCACTGGCGACGGCGCCACGCCCGCGTCCGGAAGCCACGTGTGCAGCGGCAGGGTCGCGGACTTGGAGAGGATGCCGACCAGCATCAGCCCCACGGCGAGGTTGGAGATGGCCCGGCCCTTGAGCACGCCCAGGTCGAAGGTGCCGGCCTCGGCGCCCACGGCGATGAAGCCGATGAGCATGGTCACCGCGCCGAAGACCGTGATGAGGAAAGCCTTGTCGGCGCGCAGCACGTACGTCTTCTCACGGAAGAAGCCGATGAGCCGCCAGCAGGCGATCGCGGTGATCTCCCAGAACAGGTACAGGAAGATCAGGTTGCGCGCGAAGACGAGCCCCATCATCGCGCCCAGGAACAGCACCACCATGAAGTAGTACTCGTTGCGGTGCTCGTAGTCGGAGATGTACCCCCACGAGTAGAAGACGATGATCGCCCCGACGCTGGTGGAGACCAGCGCCATGAACACCGCCAGGCGGTCGGCGTGGAACAGGCCCACTCCGCCGAGCGTGAAGGTCGCGGTCCCGCCCGCCCAGACCAGCGGCAAAAGCATCGCCGCCGAGAGCAGCGAGAACCCCACGCAAGCCAGCGCGAGCACGTTCCTCGCCCTCTCACTCACCCGACCCAGGAACGGCAACAGCACCGATCCCAGCACGGGCACAGCGACACACAGTGCTAGCCACCCTTGGCTTGAAATCATGTCTCGGTCCGTTCGAGGTCGTTCACTTCGTCACGAAGTCACTTGTGGCGCACTCGTCTCAGCCCACCCCAGCCACGAGAATCAACCTGTTTGGGAGTGACGCCCCGAAGTCAGGGCTTCTGGGCCAGGAGCTCGTCGAGCGCCATGATCAACTCAGCCGGAGTTACTGGCTTTTCCATGAACCGGTGGATGGGAAGCCAGTCCTTTTCGCCGGGACCGAACTTCCAGTCAGAGCTCATGTGCTCGCGCACCCCGGTGAGCATGAGGACGGGGAGTTTCGGGTACTTGATGGCGATGTCGTGTGCCAGCTCAAACCCGGAGGTGAACTCCTCCATCATGCAGTCCAGCACGACGACGTCCGGCAGGCCCTTCTGCAGGACCAACCAGCCTTCGTTCCCTGAGTAGGCTCGTGAAACCTGGAACCCCCGAGCTTCGAGCGCCACCTTGTTGCCAGCGACGAGATCCTCATCGTCATCGACGAGCAGGACGTGGGCCATCGAAAGTCTCCCTGGAAATACGCCCCGGTTGCCGCCTCCATTGATGAAAAACGCGGCCACGATACTGCGCGAAATCCAACACCGCAACCGCACCGCAACCCCCGTTTGGGGCCAACAGAAATCGCGACGAAGTTCACGAACCTACGGAACGTGAACAATAAACACGCGCATGCGACTGGGACCACGGTCACAATTCACGAATTCGGACAGGCATTGTCCGGCCGCAGAGCATACCGACAGCATCACTTTAGGTGCGAGTCAGCCGACCCCTTCCGGCAACAGAACCGTCGCGAGCTTCTTCGCCGCTTCGGCCGGAACGTCCACGAAGGCGAGCCCCAGGTCGTACGCGGCGGGCTCACCCCCTTCGATCGACTCGATCCACGCCACCTGAGCTTGGAGAGCCACCGACTCCCCCGACGGAAGCAGGAGCTCGAGGTCCATGCGCGCTCCGATCTCGTGCTGCTCGTCGGAGAAGACACGGACGCCACCGCCGCTCAGGTCGGTGACCTGACGCTCCTTCGCGAACCACCCGCCGCGCGGACTGCAGAGGACGGGAGCCTGGACGCGCCGGAACTTGCGTCGATCCAACTGCCCCACCGGAAGACCACGCCCCGCTTCGTTGTCCTTCGCCATGTGCACCTCCGCTGTCGTCGAGTATTGCACGGTCGGCGACGCCTTGGCCGGCCACACATCGAAGACAGTGAACCTCGCTGCTCCCCCACGGCTCTCAGCCCGAGGAGGACTCGACGATGCCCAGGGCCCTCGTCATGACCGGACTGCTGTTCACCCTCGCTGCAGGACCTCGCGCGCAGACAGCGGCCGCATCGACGGTGAGACAGCGAGGAAGCTCGTCGCAGGCGGGGCGAAGCTCGTAGACGTGCGGACCGCCGCCGAGTTCGCCCAGGGACACCTGGACGGCGCGCTCCTCATCCCCTTCGACGAAATAAGCCAGCGCGCGGGCGAGATTGGCCCCAAGGAGCAGGCTGCGGTCGTCTATTGCCGCAGCGGACGTCGCAGCGCCATCGCCCGACAGAAGCTCCTCGAGCTGGGCTACACCACCGTCTACGACCTTGGACCGAAGTCGGCCTGGTGACGCCCCGACCCAAACAGGAACGGCCGGGTCTCCCCGGCCGTTCGAAACCCGGATCCCAAGTCGCTCAGGGGGCCGTGTAGTCGATGGCGAGGTGGTAGGTCGCCGCGGTGTAGCCGTGGACCATCACGTACGCCTGGGTCTGACCGACAGGCACCGCGATGCTGCAGGTCTCGGCGGAGCCATCGAGGTAGGGACGGCAGTGGTAGGAGCTGGCCGTCGGCTGCGCACCGAAGCGGACGTAGAGGTCGGCGTCGCCGGTTCCCGACATGACCACCTTGAAGGTCGTCCCGGCCATGACGGTGATGGGCTGGTAGAACTGGTCGGCGCCGGACTTCACGGACCCGTCGATGGCCGTGGTCTTCGCAGTGCCAGTGCCGGGGTTCGGGGTCGGAGTCGTGCCGCCCTTGGTGTAGGTCAGCTCGAGCTTGAAGGTCGATGCCGTGTAGCCGCTGACCATGATGTACGCGGCAGAGGCGTTCGCCGGGACAGTGAGCGTGCAGACCTCAGCGGCGCCATCCTTGTAGGGCCGGCAGTCATACGCGCTGGTGGTGGGCTTCGAGCCGAAGCGCACGTAGAGGTCCGGGTCGCCGCTGCCGCTCATCACCACCGAGAAGGTCGTGCCCGCCTTGACGCTGTAGGGGCCGTAGCTGACGGTCTTGCCCTTGGCCACGGTGCCGTTGACCGTCTCGGTCGGGGCGCTCGGCTGCGGCTCGGGCTCAGGCTGGGGCTCGGAGCCTGTGGACGGAGCGCCGTAGAGAGAGGCGGCGCCCTGGGCGTCCAGGGAGGTCAGCTCGAGGGTCCAGCCACCGGTCCCGTTGCACTGCGGATAGTGCATCACGGAGTCGGAGTCGTACGGAGTCAGCGCGCGCCAGGAGTTGTCCTCGAAGCAGGTGCCGGACTCGGGGCGGGTGTGCTCGTGGCGGAAGCCCAGGGTGTGGCCCAGCTCGTGGCGCAGCACCGCGGTCAGCGAGGGGTCGCCCGTGGAGGTGAAGGCACTGTCGTCGATGAGGACGTTGCGGGTGGAGCGGCTCTGGTAGGGGAAGAACGCGCGGGCGATGTACTGGCCGTTCGCGTTGACCGGGTTCACGTCGAAGACCACCGCCGAGTTGCTGGAGGTGCAGCTGGCGTCCTGGGCGACCACGTGGACGAACTTCACGTCGGCAACGGCCTGCCAGGCGCCAGAGGCGGCCGCCATCGCCTGGACGACGGCGTTGTAGCGAGTCCCGAACTTGGTCTTGTTCACGCAGTAGGTGAGGTTCTTCTTCTGCGTGTCGTTCCACTTGTCGTCGGTCGAGCCGTTGCGGTTGATGGTGAGCGCCCCCGACCCGCTGGCGATCTTCTCGTCGTAGAACTCGCGCAGCCGCTTCTCACCCTCGATCGGTGTGTCGCCGTCGACGATGTACAGACCCGTGTTCGGCTCCTGGTAGATGAGCGACTGGAACTCGTCCCAGGTCAGCCCGTTGTGCCGCACCGAAGCCTCGTCCTCGGCCACCATGCCCTCGCCACAGGCCATCAGGCCCAGGGTCGCCAGCATCACGGTCGCAGTCAGGATGCACTTGGTCATCGGAAGCCTCATCGTGCGGTTCAACGTTCGCATGACCCGTTTGCACGATGCCTGCCAACAGACAGGTAGCTGAAACAACTAGAGTTTCTGGCCTCCCAAGCCCCAAGGCACGGAACATGGCCGCCGCGAGACAGCGTCAAGTCACTTTACCGAAGCGCCGCACGACACCAGAGTTAATCAAGCAATTACGGGCACATAAAAGCAGCGAGGCCGCCTCGACCAAGGTTCGGACATGACCGACCGAGGGCAGGACACTTCTCGACGACTGACTTGCTCCAGGCCACAGCTCGTCCGAATCCAGGACAAAACAAGAGCCCGACGCTTGAGACGTCGGGCCCGGGATTGAGCAACCTGCTGGAACCAGGGGCTACTTGAGGACGCCTCCATCCAGGTTGGGACAATCGACCTTGTCGAACTGTTGGATGGTCGCCTTCAGCTCGGACTCCGTCAGCCCCTTCTCCGCCTCCCCGCGATTCCGAAGCAGCGCACCTTCCCGGCGGAAGAAGCCCTGGGGAACGAGCACGGCGTAGCCGTCGGCCGCCTTGACGAAGAAGAAGCCGTCTGCCGGCTCGCCATCCTTCAACAGCGGTCCGACCATCGACTCCCCGGCCGGGTCGATGCATCCCGGCACCAGGATGTCGAGCCGGCCGGTGGCCTCGCCGCGCAGCGCGTGGCGGACCTGCACGGCCGCAGGAGTGAAGGTCGTCTCCGGAAACCCCTCGACGCTCAGCACGCGGGGAGAAGTCGAGAAGTTGGAGACACTGCCCTCGACGATCAGCTCCGCCTTCACGATCTCGCAGAGCGGGACCACCGGTCCCGGATCGCTCGGACACTCGGGCGCAGGCGGGTCCTGGCAGGAGGGACAGGCGGCACTGAGGAGGAACACAAAGGGAGCAAGGAGTCGCAGTCGCATGGTGGGCGGAGTGTACCCGGCCCCACGCACGGCGTCGCCGACTCTCTTCATCGCGCCAGGGCGGCCGCCACCCGGTCGAACGCAGTCAGGAGCTCGGCCTCGGAGGCGTACTCCGAGCAGCGGTAGAGAGTGCGATCGTCGTCGGCGGCGAGGAACTGGCGCATCCGGCCCAGGTTCACCTCGAGGAACAGGCGCACCCGACCGCGGCGCGAGGCCTTCAGGGCGCGCAGCTTCCCCGACTCGAAGGCCTGCTCCCGGACGACTTCTGCGTGGGCGACGATGGACTGGGTCATGGCGTTCCTCCGTGTTCGGCGTTGAACGCGAGGACCGTAGCACCCGGGTCTGACATTGCCCGGCGGACCGCCTGGAACACTTCGTCATCACAACGGATTCCAGAGACCTGGCACCAAGCCTCGCCCCCTCTTCCACACCCGAAGCCTGAAGTCTGGAGCCGCCAGCCGACCTGCCCCTCGATCCCGGCTCGGCCGGCACACCGCGGCGTGCGCCACCAACCCGCGGCGAAATGCGCCAGCCAGGCCCAGATGCGAGCCGTGCGGGCCTGGGACCGTCGTTTGCAGTGGGCTCTCGCCGCACGTTAGGATTCGCAGCCCACGCTGAGGACACCGAGACACGAAGAGGAGAGAACGAAATGGGTCTTTTCAGCTCCATCGCCAACGAAGCCAAGCGCAACTTCGTCGCCCGCCCGGACTCCGCTCGCGCGGACATCATCTACAAGTACCCCGAGCACAACATCCGGATGATGACCCAGCTGACCTGTCAGCCGGACGAGATGGCGATCTTCGTGAACGAGGGCAAGGTCGCCGGCAAGCTCGGCCCCGGCACCCATAGCCTCGACACCAAGAACATCCCCTTCCTCTCGGCGCTGCTCGAGAAGGGCACCGGCGGCAACCTCTTCATCGCGGAGATCTACTTCGTCTCCACCCGCGAGGTGCCCTCCATCCGCTTCGGCGGCCCGCTCGGCTCGGTCACCGACTCGGTGACGCAGATGATGTGCGACGCCATGGTCTACGGCGACTTCTCGGTCCAGGTCACCGACCCCGAGAAGCTCCTCTTCGGTCTGGTGGGCTCGGGCACGCAGCTGCAGACCGGCAACGCCTTCCTCGACTGGTTCAAGGGCATCCTCCTCAAGTACCTCTCCGACGCCGTCGGCGAGCTGGGTGAGAAGGGCTGGCCGCTGAACAAGATGATCAGCCCGCACTTCAAGCTCGAGCTGCAGAAGGCGCTCCTCGAGCAGATCAAGGAGGAGGTCGACCGCCAGGGCATCCGCGTCGTCTCCTTCGGCAACTTCGTCCTCTCCATCAGCGACGAGGACAAGGCCGAGCTGAACAAGAAGAACATGGCCATCGCCGACGACAAGCGGCGCATGGAGCTGGCCCAGAACCCCGCCTTCATGGCCGTCGCGCAGGCCGAGGCGCTGCGCAACGCCGGCGTGGGCATGTCCAAGGGCGGCGAGGGCGGCGGCGCCGCGCTCCAGGGCATGGGCCTCGCCATGGGCATGCAGATGGGCCAGATGTTCAACCAGGGCATGCAGCCCCAGCAGCAGCAGGCGCAGCAGCCCCAGGCCGCCCCGGCCGGCATCAAGTGCCCCGCCTGCAACCAGATGACGCCCCCGGGCAAGTTC
>CAZAIE010000096.1:0-12115 GCA_964485035.1 uncultured Myxococcaceae bacterium
CCCCGGCTTCGCCTCGCTCTCCCGCGAGGACAGGTCCGTGGTCTCCAAGCTCGCGGCGCTCCTGCGCATCGCCGACGCGCTGGACCGCAGCAACACCCAGGACCTGCGCCTCGCCGCGGTGGAGCTGACCGCCGACGAGTTGGTCCTCACCCCCGCGAGCGAGCAGGACCTGGCGCTCGAGCGGCTCGCCCTGCGCTCCAAGGCCGACCTCTTCGAGGAGGTCTTCGGTCGCAAGGTGGTGCTGCAGCGGGGCCCCGAGAGGTAGCCAATGCCCGCGAAGAAGAAGCCCGCCCCCCGCCGGTCCCGAGCGTCCGAGCAGCCCTCCGAGCGGCTCCTGAACCGGGAGCTGTCCTGGCTCGCCTTCAACGCCCGGGTGCTGCACGAGGGGCTCTCGCCTGCGACCCCGGTGGCGGAGCGGCTGGGGTTCCTCTCCATCGTCAGCGGCAACTTCGACGAGTTCTTCATGGTGCGGGTGGGCGGGCTCAAGCAGCAGGCCGCTTCGGACGAGCCGCGGCGCTGCCCGGCAGGGATGACCCCCGCGGAGCAGCTGGAGGCCATCTCCCGCCGCGCGCACCAGATGGTGGTCCAGCAGTACCGCTGCCTGCACGACGACCTGATGCCGGCGCTGGCGCGCCGCGAGATCCTCCGGCTGCGGCCGGAGTCCTTGGAGCACCGCGAGGCGCAGCTCGTGGCGCGCTACTTCGCGGACGAGGTCTTCCCCTCGCTCACGCCGGTAGCGGTGCCGCCCGGCGAGCCCTTCCCCGACCTCGCTGGCCTGACCCTGCACGTGGTGGCCCGGGTGCGCCCGGAGGGCAGCCGGGACGAGCCGGGGCTCGCGCTGCTGGCCATCCCCCGCGGCTGGCCGCGCTTCTTCCCGCTGCCGAGCGAGACGGGCCAGCGCTTCGTGCTGCTCGAGGACGTGGTGCGCCACCACCTGGAGCACTTCTTCCCCGGCCACGAGGTGCTGGAGTCGGCGGTGCTCCGGGTCACCCGCAACGCCGACCACGCCGTGGACGAGCAGGAGTCGGACGACCTGGTGGAGGCCATGGAGGACGTGCTGCGCGCGCGCAAGAGCGGCGAGCCGGTGCGGCTCGAGCTCTCGGCCGACGCGTCGCCCTCGCTGCGCGGGCTGCTCTGCGAGCGGCTGGGCATCTGGCCGGAGCAGGACCTGTACCTGGTGGACGGGCCCCTGGACCTGAAGCCGTTCCTGAAGCTCGCGGGCCGGCTCGACGGGCCGGGGCTGCGCTACCCGGCCTTCGACCCCCAGCCGGTCTCGGCGTTCGAGGCGGCGGACACGCCCTGGGACGCGGTGCGAGAGAAGGACGTGCTGGTGCACCTGCCCTACGAGTCGTTCCGGCCGGTGCTCGACCTGCTCGAGGCCGCTGCGGACGACCCGCAGGTGCTGGCGGTGAAGCAGACGCTGTACCGCACCAGTCCGGACTCGCCCATCATCGCGGCGCTGGAGCGCGCGGCGCGGCGCGGCAAGCAGGTCACCGTGCTGGTGGAGCTGAAGGCGCGCTTCGACGAGGCGCAGAACATCGCCTGGGCGCGCCGGCTGGCCGAGGCGGGGGCGCAGGTGGTGTGGGGCGTGGTGGGGCTGAAGACGCACGCCAAGCTCCTGCTCATCGTCCGGCGAGAGCCCGACGGCACGCGCCGCTACGTGCACCTCTCCACCGGCAACTACAACGACGCCACCGCCAGCCGCTACGAGGACGTGGGGCTGTTCACCTGCGACCCGGAGATCGGCGCGGACGCCTCCAACTTCTTCAACGCGGTCACTGGCTACAGCGAGCCGCGCGACTGGCGGCAGCTGTGCATCGCCCCCACCGGCCTGCGCGAACGGCTGGTGCAGCTCATCGACCGCGAGATCGGCCGGAGTTCGCCCGAGGACCCCGGGCAGATCACCCTGAAGATGAACTCCTTCGCCGACCGGGAGATGGCCGAGCACCTGTACCGCGCCTCGCAGGCGGGGGTCCGGGTGCGGCTCTGCGTCCGCGGCATCTGCTGCCTGCGCCCGGGGGTGCGGGGCATGTCCCAGAACGTCGAGGTGGTGAGCCTGGTGGGCCGCTTCCTCGAGCACAGCCGCATCTTCCACTTCCGCAACGGCGGCGACGAGGAGGTGTACTGCGCCAGCGCGGACTTCATGGCCCGCAACCTCGACCGGCGGCTGGAGGTGATGTTCCCGGTCCGCGACGAGGCGGCCCGGAGGCGGTTGGTGGCGCTGTTGGGGGTGTGCTTCGAGGACAACCAGCAGGCCTTCCGGCTCAAGCCGGACGGCAGCTACGAGCGCGTCGTCCCCAGGCGCGGGCAGCAGCCACGGCGGGCCCAGGAGACGTTCATGGAGGAGGCGATCGCCCGGGCAGAAGCATCCCGGCTCCGCAGGCTCGCCGTCTTCCGACCGCAAGGCCCGGGGATGGCCCCGGGCCTGCGGAGGTAGCCCGCGGCCTTACTTCTTGGCCTTCTTCGCCGCAGCCTTCTTGGCGGGGGCCTTCTTCGCCGCAACCTTCTTGGCGGGGGCCTTCTTGGCGGCCACCTTCTTGGCAGGGGCCTTCTTCGCGGCGATCTTCTTGGCGGGCTTCTTCGCGGGCATCTTCGCGGGCATCTTCTTCTTCTCCGGTTTCTCCGTCGCAGTGCGCCAGAATGCCTCGAACTCTTCGAGGGTGTAGCACGCGCCGTGGATGGGACGCGACCCGCCGACAACCACGTCGGAAGGCACCGCGTCGATGTGGTAACGATCCGCAGTCGCAGGGTCCTGATCAACGTCGATCAACTCGGCCTGCAGCCGCGGGTGCTTCTCCCGGAACAATTCGAAGGATCTCTCCGACGCCGGGCAGAACGGACACCACTTTGCAGTGAAGTGTATGAGCTTCGTGGATTCCCTCCTCGGTTGGTTCACGCCTCGTCTCCTCCGAGCTTGTGTCGCAGCTCCTTCAGCTGCGCCTGCCGCTCCTTGGAAACCTCGGGGAACTTCAGGTCCAGCTCCTCCAACCGCTGCACGATGACTTCCGCCACCGCCATGCGGGTGTACCACTTCTTGTCGGCTGGGATCACGTACCAAGGTGCATGTTCCGTGCTCGTCGCCGACAACATCTGCTCGAAGGCGCGCTGGTAGTCGGGCCAGAGCGCGCGCTCCTTCACGTCGCCTTCGCTGAACTTCCAGTTCTTGGCGGGCTTGTCGAGACGCTTCAGGAAGCGCTCGAGCTGCTCCTCCTTGGAGACGTTGAGGAAGAACTTGAGGGTGACGATGCCGTTGTTGAGCAGGTAGCGCTCGAGGTGGTTGATGTCCTCGAAGCGGCGCTCCCAC
This sequence comes from uncultured Myxococcaceae bacterium, assembly GCA_964485035.1. GTDB lineage: Bacteria > Myxococcota > Myxococcia > Myxococcales > UBA5297 > CAZAIE01. Next base: position 3,305 of record CAZAIE010000096.1, read on the forward strand.
AGGTGCTTGTCGTCGCGGATGGAGGCCGGCAGCTTCTGCTTGTCGAGCAGCTCCGGGTGCACGCGGACGACCAGCACCTCCTCGTAGTAGCTGCGGTTGAAGATGCCGATGCGGCCGCGCTCGGGCATGCGCTGCATGAACCGCCACATGAAGTCGTGGTCCAGCTCCTCGGGCGACGGGGCCTTGAACGCGTACACCTGGCAGCCCTGGGGGTTCACGCCGCTCATCACCATCTTGATGGTGCCGTCCTTGCCGGCGGCGTCCATGGCCTGGAAGAGCAAGAGCACGCCCCACGAGTCCTGGGCGTAGAGACGCTCCTGCAACCCGGAGAGCTCCTTCTGCCGCTCGGCCAGGCGGGCCAGCCCCTCCTCCTCGCCCTTCACCCCGCCGGTGGCGGCCGGGTCGCACTTCTTCAGGGAGAACTTCTTCCCGGGCTTCACCACGAAGCGGTCGATGTCCATGTCACGAACCCCCAGCAAGACGAAGAACCATCCTAATGGAACCTGCGCACGACACGTGCAGCGAATTTCGCAGGGGGCCGGCGCAGCGGCCGCCGCGAGCGCTCGAGCAGGCGGTCGAGGCGCGCGTCGATCAGCCGATCCAGCCGTCCGCACAGCGCCCGCACCGGCGCGCTCCCGACCGTCAGTTCCTCCTCGCGCAGCCGCAGGTTCCGCCGCAGCAGCGTGAGGTCGGTGACCTCGCCCAGCCCCTCCGCCAGCGCGGCCAGCGCACGATGGACGCGCCGCGGGCGCGCGCGCGTGGCGGCGTCGAGCAGCTCGAGCTGGTAGCGCAGCTCCTTCACCCGCTTGCGGAAGGCGTGCACGTCGGCGTCGTCCCGGCTGCGGCGTGCGGTGCGCCGGGCGGCGCGGACGCGGCGGTAGCTGCGCGCGAGCGCGGACTCCACCTCGCGCCACGACACGTCCGCGGGCAGCGCCGCCTCGAACCGCTCCGGCAGCCCCCGGAGCAGCGCCGCGCTGCGCCTCAGCTCGACCTTGGAGTCCTGCTCCGCCGGGTGATCCCCCTCGAGGGCGCGCCGCAGGGCGTCGCGGGCGGGTACGAGGCGGGGGGAGACGGTCAGTGCATCGAGCGTGGCCAGCAGCACCGCCCCGTCGCGCAGGGGCGAGGTCGCGCGCAGCGCGAGCCGGAGGTCGCGGGTCAGCGCCCGGAAGTCCGCGGGCGCGAGGAGCGGACGGGCCAGCCGGACCACTGCGCGAGAGCGGCGCACCGCCTTGCGGTACTCGTGGACCGCCTGCACCGGGCCCTCCTCGCAGTGCTGGGCCATCGCCTCGGCGTAGGCCACGACGCCGGCGAGGGCGGCGGCTAGCCCCTGCCGCAGCGGGAGCCGCTGGTCCAGTCCGAGGCGGCCTGTCTCCCCGTCGGTCACGCGTCCCCCTGCGAGCGAACGGCCTATCATTGCCGAAAAGCCGCTGGGGAGCGAAACGGGAGGGACGGATGCTGCTCTACCTGATGAGGCACGGGATCGCCGCCGACGCGCCGGGCCAGCCCGACGCCGAGAGGCCGCTGACCGAGGAGGGCCGCGAGAAGACGCGCGCGGTGGCCCGGGCGCTCGCGAGCCTCGAGGTGTCGCCCGAGCACGTGCTCTCGAGCCCGCTCGTGCGGGCCGTCCAGACCGCGGAGATCGTCGCCAAGGAGCTGGGCGGGAGGCGCCGCACCTCCGCCGCACTCACGCCCGGAAGCCCGCCCGAGCGGCTGCTGGACGAGGTGGTGCGGCTGGAGGCGGACTCCGCGCTGTGCGTCGGGCACGCCCCGCTGCTCGACCAGATCCTGGCGCTGGCACTCGGGGTCGAGCACCCAGTGACGGAGCTGAAGAAGGCGGCCGTCGCCTGCCTGGACCTCGAGTCGTCGACTCGGCGGGGGTTGCTGCTGTGGCTGCTCCCCCCGGGAGTCGCCAGGCGCGTGAGGTAAGGCCGCTACGAGCCCTGCGCCGGGGTGGGCGCGTTGTGCAGGTCCACCTCGAACGTGGTCCCCTGGTCGGGCACGCTCTGGACCTTGGCGTCACCGCCGTAGAGTTGGGCGATCTTCTTGACCGTGGAGAGCCCGAGGCCGCTGCCGAGGATGTTGCGGGTCTTGTCGTTCTTGATGCGAACGAACTCCTTGAACAGCCGTGCGAGCTCTTCGGCGCTCATCCCGATCCCGGTGTCGGAGATCTTGATCCACGCGCCGTCGGGGCGCGCCTCGAGGAAGAGGTCAACCCGGCCGCCGTCGCGGTTGTACTTCACCGCGTTGGTCACCAGGTTGTTCAGCACCAGCTCCACCTCGGACCGGTCGGCCACCATGGGCACCGCCCCGTCTCCGTGCAGCACGAGTGTGATCTTCCGGCGCTCGGCCTCGGCGCGCACCATCTCCAGCGAGGCCACCGACACCTCGCGGACGTCGACCTTCTCGAACTCGCGCTTCTTCTGCCCCGACTCGATGCGGGTGACGTCGAGCAGGTCGACCACCAGCTTGCGCATGCCGCCCAGGCGGATGAGGCTGCGCTCCACCATGGGCCGGTACGACTCCAGGTCCGGGCCCAGCGACTTGTCCTGCATCGCCAGCATGTAGCCCTCGACCGCCGCGAGCGGCGCCTTGAGCTCGTGCGCCAGCACCGAGATGAACTCGAAGCGGATGCGGCGCTTCTCCTCGGCGTGCCGCCGCGCCGCCCGCTGCAGGGCGACGTGCTTGCTGGACTTGAAGACGGTGGCCCGCAGCTCGTCCGGGGTGAACGGCTTGGCCAGGAAGTCGAAGGCCCCGCGCTTGGTCGCCGCGACCGCGGTCTCCAGCGTCGCGTACGCGGTGATCATCACCGTGAGCACGTCGCGCTTGTCGGCCTGGAGCCGGTTCATCACGTCCAGGCCGCTCATCCCCGGCAGCTTGTGGTCGAGCAGCAGGATGTCGGGCGGGGACTTCTCGATGCGCGCGAGCGCCTCCTCCCCGGTCTCGGCGACCTCGACCAGGAAGCCGACCTCGCCCTCCACCTCCGGGAGGTGGACGGTGTACCGCTCGAGGATGCGCGCCGCACCCAGGCGCATCCCCGGCTCGTCGTCCACCATCAGCACCCGCAGCGGCTCGTGCGCCATCGCGCCCTCCCCTGCCCGGACTGGCTAGGCCTGCAGCAACCGGTCGATCTCGCGGCGCAGCTGGTCGGCGCGCACCGGCTTGGTGAGGATGGCGTCCGCGCGGATCCAGGAGCGCTCCTCGCCGGTCGCGTTCTCGAACTCCATCCCCGTCTCGCTCGCCACCGCGGTGACCAGGATGACCGGGGTCTTGGGGTTGCGCTTCTTCACGTGGTGGCAGAGCACGAACCCGGCGTCGAGGAACTCCATCATCAGGTCGGTGACCACCAGATCGGGGTTCGCGTCGGCCAGCTTCGCGTCCGCGTCGCCCAGCCCGGTCGCGGTCACCACCTTGAACCCAGCGGCGGTGAGCTGCATCTGGGCCTGGAGGAGGAAGTCCTCGTCGTCGTCGACGAGCATGATGGTCTTGTCGGTGTGGGTCGCGGTGTCGTTGTGCATGGCTCTCTCCTTAGTCCTGTGCGAGGCGTCGCGGCACGGTGACCGTGAAGGCCGTGCCGGTGGGCCCCTTGGCGGGGTCTGGGTTGGACTCCACGCGGATGTCCCCGCGGTGCATCTTCACGATGCCGTAGGTCACCGCCAGCCCCAACCCGGTCCCCTTCCCCATCGGCTTGGTGGTGAAGAACGGTTCGAACAGCTTGCTCATGTGCTGCGCGGCGATGCCCACGCCGCTGTCGCTCACGCGGAACCAGACGTTCTCGGCGTCGCCGCCGGTGCGCACCTCGATGCGCCCGCCCGAGGGCATGGCGTCGATGGCGTTGGCCACCAGGTTGGTCAGCACCTGCGCCATCTGGTCCCGGTCCAGCTCCGCGCGCGGGTCGCCCTCGTGGACCAGCGAGAGCTCGACGCCCGGCCTGTCCTGGAAGGCCTTCACGCTGTGCGCCACCAGCTCCGGCAGCTCCACCGGCTGGAGCATCACCTTGTTCTGGCGCGCGAAGTTCAGCAGGCCGGCGACGATGCGTTTGCAGCGGTCGGCCTGGGCGGCGATCATCCCCAGGTCCTCGCGCTGCCGCGAGCCGTCGGGGACGTCCTCCAGCAACAGGTGCGCGTACATCAGCACCACGCCCAGCGGGTTGTTCACCTCGTGGGCGATGCCCGCCGCCAGCTGCCCCATGCTGGCCAGCTTCTCGGCGTGGATGAGCGCCTCCTGCGTGTCCGCGAGCTGCCGGTGCGAGACCGCGAGGTCGCCCAGCGCCTTGCGGAGCTGGTCGATGGTGTACGGCAGGCACATCTCGCTCTCGGCCAGCCCGCCGTGGATGGCGCGGGCGTGCTCGCGGCAGGTGTCGTAGCCACAGGCGCCGCAGTTCAGCTCGTCGTGGACGCTGTGCTTGCCCATGCGGGCCATGATGTCCGCGAGCTCCGCGGGGGTGGGCCCGGCCATCTCCTGGTCGCAGCGGGCGTAGCTGCGCGACAGGCACACCCCGGAGTAGCGCTCCATGTCCCGCCGCCACGCCGCCTCGTCCAGGTCGTGCCGCCGGTCCTGCACGTAGCGCCCCACCAGCGAGCGACGCGAGTAGAGCGAGGCCGAGGTCGTGAGCCCCGGCCCCATGATGCAGCCCCGGCAGGCCAGCACCTCGAGCAGCCCTGCCTCCAGCGTCCCCGCCTCGAACTCCTCGATGGCCTCGAAGACCCCGGCGCGACCGCTCACCGCCACCACGTTGCCCTCGGCGAGGTCCGGGTGGATCTGCGCGGCGGCGAGCATCCCCCGGCTGATGGGGAAGAGCCGGCCGTTGCCGCTGAGCGGGGGGTCGAACTCGGTGGGGGCCACGCGGTTCGGAGAGAGCTTCTCCTCCTGCAGCCACTCGCGCAGCTCCACGAAGGTGAGCACCGCGTGCACGTCGCCGCCCACCAGGCTGCTGAGCGCCTCGCGCTTCTTGGCGATGCACGGGCCGATGAACACGATCCTCACGTCCTGGCCGTGCACCTCGCGCAGCACCCGGGCCATGGCGATCATCGGGGAGACGACCGGCGCGAGCCGCTCCACCAGCCTCGGGTGGTAGCGCTCCACGTAGCCCACCACCGCCGGACAGGTGGTGGCGATCCATCGCTGGCCGTCCCGTCCCTCCAGCAGCTCGCGGTAGCGCTCGGCGACCAGGTCCGCGCCGAACGCCACCTCGTGCACGGCGGCGAAGCCGAGCGCCCGGACCATGCCCACCAGCTGCGGGTAGGAGAGGTCCGGGAACTCCGCGGGGAAGCTGGGGGCGAGCATCGCCACCACCTTGCGCCCGCCCTGCAGCAGCTTCTTGGCGACCGCCACGCAGCGGCGGAACTGCTTGGCGTCCTGGCTGCACACCTTGACGCAGTTCCCGCAGCCGATGCACCGCTCCTCGATGACCTCCGCCTGTCCGCTCTTGATGCGGATGGCCTTCGCCGGACATTCGCGCACGCACGTGTAGCAGACGCGGCAGCGCTCCTTGATGGTCCCGATGAGGGGAATGTCCGGGAAGGCTTCCATGCTCTGGCCGGGCTAGCGCACCACCTCGCGGCGGGAGTAGTGCGTGTGCAAGAGCTCGTGGCTCTTCTCGCCCAGCGGCTTGCCCAAGAACTCCTTGTACAGCCGCTGCACCGAGGCATTGGCGTGGGAGACCCGCAGGGTCTCGTCCCGGTCGATCTTGTAGAGCGTCTGCATGCGCGCCTTGATCGCCTCGAGGTCCGCGCCGATGGGCTGGCCGCCGCCGGCGATGCAGCCGCCGGGGCAGGTCATGACCTCGATGAAGTGGAACTGGCTCTTGCCCGCGCGCACCTCGTCGAGCAGCTTCTTGGCGTTGGTGAGCCCGCTGACCACGGCGACCTTCACGGTCTTGTCGCCGATGACCACGTCGGCCTCCTTCACCCCGGTGAGGCCGCGCACCGGCTGCACCTTGAGGTTCTCCATCTCCTTGCCGGTGATCAGGAAGTGGGCGCTGCGCAGCGCCGCCTCCATGACGCCGCCGGTGGCCGCGAAGAGCTTGCCCGCAGTGGAGCGCTCGCCGAACGGGGTGTCGGTACCCTCGGGCTCGAGGGTGTGGAAGTCGATGCCGCGCATCTGGATGAGGCGCGCCAGCTCGCGGGTGGTGAGCACCATGTCCACGTCGGCCACGTCGCCGCGCAGCATCTCCGCGCGCCCCGCCTCGAACTTCTTGGCGGTGCAGGGCATCACCGAGACCGTGAAGATCTTCTCGGGGGCGACGTTCTCGCGCTGCGCGAAGTAGCTCTTGATGATGGCGCCCATCATCTGCTGCGGGCTCTTGCAGGTGGAGAGGTTGCCGAGCAGGTCCGGGTAGTACTGCTCGACGAACTTGATCCACCCGGGGGAGCAGCTGGTGAACATGGGCAGCGGCATCTTGCCCGTGGTCAGGCGCTCCACCAGCTCGCTGCCCTCCTCCATGATGGTGAGGTCGGCGCTGAAGCCCGTGTCGAACACCTTCTTGAAGCCCAGGCGGCGCAGGGCGGCGGTGAGAAGGCCCTGCACGTCGGCGCCGGGCTTGAGGCCCAGCATCTCGCCGATGGTCACCGAGACGGCCGGGGCCACCTGCACGCAGGTGAGCTTCTCGGGGTCGTCGAGCTGGCTGAAGAACGAGCGGAAGTGGCTCTGCTCGGTCAGCGCGCCGGTGGGGCAGACCATGATGCACTGCCCGCAGGCGATGCAGGAGCTGACGTTGAGGCCCTGGTTGAAGACCGTGCCCACCTGCGTCTTCGAGCCGCGGCCGATGAAGTCCAGCGCCGAGACGCCCTGGACCTCCTCGCACACGCGCACGCACTTGCCGCAGAGGATGCACTTGGCCGGGTCGCGCACCACCGAGGGGCTGGAGGTGTCCAGCTTGCAGCTGTTCCGGGTGCCGGCGTAGCGGCGCTCGCGGACGTTGAACTCCTCGGAGAGCGACTGCAGCTCGCAGTTGCCGTTGCGGGCGCAGTAGAGGCAGTCGTCGGGGTGGTTGGCGAGCAGCAGCTCGACGATGGTCTTGCGCGCCCGCACCGCCCGCAGGGAGTGCGTCTTGATCTTCATGCCCTCGCGCACCGGGAAGGCGCAGCTGGGCACCAGGTTGGGCGCGCCCTCCACCTCCACCACGCACATGCGGCAGGCGCCGGTGGGCAGCATGTTCTCCATGTGGCACAGCGTGGGCACCTTGATGCCCGCGCGGCGCAACGTGGTGAGCAGCGTCTCGCCCGCCTGGGCCTCGACCGCCTTGTTGTTGACCTCGATATTGAACGTCGCAGACATGTGGCGCTCCCTTAGGCGGCGATGATGGCGTCGAAGCGGCAGGTCTCGACACAGCTGCCGCAGCCGATGCACTTGTCCTGGAGGATCTGGTGGGGCTGCTTCAGCGCGCCGACGATGGCGTTGGTGGGGCAGCTGCGCGCGCACAGGGTGCAGCCGGTGCAGGAGTTGGTGTCCACCGTGTAGGTGAGCAGCTCGCTGCAGACGTGCGAGGGGCAGCGGCGCTCGTAGATGTGCGCCTCGTACTCGTCGCGGAAGTAGCGCAGCGTCGAGAGCACCGGGTTCGGGGCCGACTGGCCCAGGCCGCAGAGGCTGGTGTCCTTGATGACGCCGGCCAGGCGCTGCAGGCTCATCACGCCCTGGAAGCGCTGCAGCGCGTCCACGCCCTTCTCGTTCTTCCGGCCCGCGGTGATGGAGGTGAGGATCTCCAGCATGCGGCGCGTGCCCTCACGGCAGGGGATGCACTTGCCGCAGGACTCGCGCTGGATGAAGTCCATGAAGAACTTCGCCACGTCGATCATGCAGGTGTCCTCGTCCATGACGACGAGGCCGCCCGAGCCGATCATCGCGCCCGCGGCGCGCATCGACTCGTAGTCGATGGGGGTGTCCAAGAGGACGGTGGGCAGGCAGGCGCCGGAGGGCCCGCCGACCTGCACGGCCTTGAACTTCTTGTCGTTGGGGATGCCCCCGCCGACGTCGAAGACCACCGTGCGCACGGTGGAGCCGAAGGCGATCTCCACGAGGCCGGTGCGGTTCACCTTGCCGGAGAGCGCGAACACCTTGGTGCCGGTGCTCTTGCCGGTGCCGACGCTGGAGAACCACTCGGCGCCGCGGGCGACGATGGTGGGGACGTTGAAGAACGTCTCCACGTTGTTCACCACGCTGGGCTTGCCGAACACGCCCTTCACCGCCGGGTACGGCGGGCGGGGACGGGGCATGCCGCGCCGGCCCTCGATGGAGTGCATCAGCGCCGTCTCTTCACCGCAGACGAAGGCGCCGGCGCCCTGCTTGACGATGATGTCGAGGCTGAAGCCCGAGTCGAGGATGTTCTTCCCGAGCAGGCCGTAGGCCTTGGCCTGGTCGATGGCCTGGTACAGGCGGCGCACCGCCAGCGGGTACTCGGCGCGGATGTAGATGTAGGCCTTGGAGGCGCCGATGGCGTAGGCGGCGAGCACCATGCCCTCGAGGAGGCGGTGCGGGTCGCCTTCGATCTCCGCGCGGTTCATGAACGCGCCCGGGTCGCCCTCGTCGGCGTTGCAGATGAGGTACTTCTGCTCCGAGGCCTCCTTGGCCGCGAGCTTCCACTTGGTGCCGGTGGCGAAGCCGCCGCCGCCGCGGCCGCGCAGGCCGCTCTTCTCGACCAGGTCGGCGACCTCGGTCGGGGTCTTGGACCGCAGCGCGTCGGCCATGGCGCGGTAGCCGCCACCGGCCAGGTACTCGTCGAGGCTGTCGGGGTTGATGGTGCCGCAGTTCACCAGCACCCGGCGCGTCTGGGGCGCGAAGAACGGGTGCTGCTCCAGGAAGGGCACGCCCTCGAAG
>CAZAIE010000097.1:0-12094 GCA_964485035.1 uncultured Myxococcaceae bacterium
TCACGCCGAGCAGCCTGACTGCCACCACCTCGGACCGCGAAACACGAGTCTGAGCGAGCGGACGCGCTCGTCCCAACGAAGCACGGCCGCCCCTGCTGGGACGGCCGTGCGGTGCAGCTGGAGGTGGCGGGTTTTCCGGCTCAGTTGAAGCCGTTGACCATCGCCTCGCCGGTCTCGCGGTTCACCGAGACCCAGAAGCCGTGGTCGGAGCCGACGTCCACGCGGGCGCGGAAGATCCAGTCGGTCTCGGGGTCGCCGCAAGACTCCTCGGCCTCGCCCACCGGCAGCAGCTCGAAGGACCCGGCGTTGACGAGCCGCGCCATCTCCGCGTCGAGCTGCTTCTTGGTCATGGGCGGGTCCGCGAACTCCCGCAGGATCGACCGGGGCTCCTCGCCGCCCTCGTCGCTGGTGAGGATGGCCTGGATGCCCTTCTGCAGCGCCTCCTGGTAGCCCACCTTGTTGCTGCCGTACTCCTTCAGGTGCTTCTCGATGAGCCCCTTGGGCGTGGTGTCCTTCGGGCCGTTGGTGGGCTTCACCGGCGCGTCGCCGAGCAGCTGCAGGGTCCGCTTGGCGGCCTCGAAGTCCTTCTTGGTGCGGAAGTCGTCGCGGGCCACCCGGCCGTCCTGGTTCTTGTCGAGCTTGGCGGCGACCGCCTTCTGCTCCTGGTTCATGCCCTTGATGGGCAGGCCCGCGACCTTCACCTCGAGCGCGGCGATGAGCTTCTTGCCCTGGGCGGAGGTGAGCGTTGAGAGGTGCGTGGTCTTGTTCACCTGCTGGTTCAGCCCGCGCAGCGCGGCCTCGCTGAGCCCCGCCTTCTTCGCGAGCGACCAGATGGCCTTGAGCTGGGCCGGGTCGGTCTTGGCGGCCTTCGTCGTGACGCTTCGGGGGGCGGTCTCGATACGGGGCATGGGAACTCCTGTGGGGGGAGGCGAGGGAACCCGTGGATGCTACTTCCGCTCTGCGCAGCGACTCAACCAGGGTCCCGGTCGGGCGATGGGCTCGCCCCCTCGTTCGTGCTACTCCATCCAGACTCTCCGGGGGCGGACGAGGCGAGATGCGACTCCACGGACTCCTGACTGCGCTGTTGCTCGCTGCGGCCTGCAGCACCGAACCCGTGCCGGTTCCGCCGGGACCCGACGCCGGAATCGACGCTCCCTTCGACGGCTCGCATGTCGCACCCGGACCCGACGCCGCGATCGACGCTCCCTTCGACGGCTCGCATGTCGCTCCTGGTCCCGACGTCGGCACCGCTGGTCCGGACGCGAATGTTCTTGCCGACGCCAGCGACGACTCCGCTGATGCCGCCGAGATTCCTGACGCCGGCGAACGGCCCGACGCCGCGACGCCAGGTCCCGACGCTGGCCCGGCCGGCGACACCGGTCCGCGACCGTACGCGGACATCGAGCACCTGTCGGACACCGCGCTCATCACCGCGCTCTACGACCGCGTGAAGGGCCACACCTCGCTCGACTACGACGACGGCTCGAAGATCGTGATGACCGCTCCCGGGGGCTTCGACGTCATCAACGGAAAGGTCGAGTGCATCTACTCCGGGCAGCAGTTCGACTCGAACCAGCTCGACAAGGAGGGCGGCTTCAACATGGAGCACAGCTGGCCCAAGAGCGAAGGCGCCGGCTCGCGGCCCGCGGAGAGCGACCTGCACCACCTCTTCCCCTCCGAGCGAGGAATCAACAGCTCCCGCTCCAGCTACGACTTCGGCTTCACGTCGTGCACCACCAACTGCAAGGCCGAGGCAGGTGGTTCGAAGCTGGGGCCCATCGTCGGCGGCACTGCGCTGGTGTTCGAGGTCCGTCCCGAGCGCCGCGGCGACATCGCGCGCGCCCACTTCTACTTCTCGGTCCGCTACAACCTCCACATCCCCTCGGCCGAGGAGGCCGCGCTGCGCCAGTGGAACGTCTCCGACCCGCCGGACGATCGCGAGCGAGCGCGCAACCTCGCCATCGAGGTGCACCAGAAGAAGCGCAATCCGTTCGTCGAGCGGCCCGACTTCGTGGACCAGATCGCCGACTTCTGACTCAGGAAACTGAGACGAGGGTCTTGAGTCCTTCTCCGGGTGGACAGTCAATCCTGTCGCTTCGCGACAGGCCCTGACCTAGGGCGAGGGAGCGGCCTTGCGGCATCCGGTCCTTCTCTCAGGCACCCGGGGAGGGAGTCGGCCGGAATTGCTGGGGTTCTGAACTTGGCCATCCCGGGCGAGAACGGGACCTGGCACTGCTTGGCGTCTGTTGACGCCCTGCTCCCGGAGTCGATGGCACAGGGGTTGTAGGCTGCGACGGCATGTCCCTTGGTGCCAGGTTCGCGCTGCTGCCCCTCCTCGTCCTCTCGGCGTGCCCTCCGACTGCGCAAGTTCCCGACGGCGGGATCGGCACGGTCGTCGACGCAGGGGGGACCACGCAGACCTTTGACGGTCACTGCATTCGCGGCCAGGTCGGAACGGAGGCGCTGGAGCGCTACCTGGTCGGGGAGGGCGGCTCGTCGAAGGTGAAGTTCGTGATCACCGAGTTCCAGAGCGACCCGGCGCGAGCGGTCTGGTTCCTGGACGGCCGCTTCTACGCCCTCCATGACGAGTGGTACTGGTTCCACCTCCTCAACGGCCACGCGATCCCCGGGCTCGGGGTCGCTCCCGTCGCTGGCCTGCGCTTCGGCACGGTCGCGGAGGTGGTGGTGTGGGCGCGGGGGAAGCCGAGCCTCCCGCTCGATCTGTCCTGGGTCGAGGGCGGGGCGCGGCTCTACTCCCCCGCCTTCTACGATCTCGCGCTTCGCCAGCTGCGGGTGCTCGGGGTGGGCGCGGTGGTGCGGTTCCCCGCTCGCACCTCCCCGCCGGTCCGGCCCGAGCTGTGGCTCTTCGAGCTCGAGTACGGGGACCGCATCTCCCACCCGGACCTGGTGCGCTACTTCCAGGCGCTCGAGGCGTCGCTCCCCGGCGACGTCGGGCCGCGGCTGCAGTGGGTGGTCCGCTCGCCCGGCCAGCAGGCGCTCGCCGACGAGATGAAGGCCGGGCGGCTCGCCTACTGGGACCGCGTCACGCGCTACCAGGACCTGGCCATCCCGGGCGAGGTCGAGGTCTACGGCGCGGGGATCACCGCGGGTATCCCGCGTCGCATCCGCTCGGGCGAGTCGATGGGCACCGGGCGCAGCGACGATCTCCTGGTCCTCGAGGAGGTCCCCGACTGGCTGCCCCCGGCTTCGGGGCTCGTCACCGCGGTGCCGCAGACGGCGCTCGCGCACATCGCACTGCTCGCCCGCAACCGCGGCATCCCCAACGCGTATCTCGGAGGCGCTCTCGACCGCCCGGATCTGGAGCAACTCGAGCGCGCGAACGCCCCGGCGCTGATGTACGCCGTGGCGCCCGACCAGCTCACCCTGCGGCCCATCACCTGGGCGCAGTACTCGACCTGGAAGCAGCTGCGCGCGGCCCCGCCCCTGGTGGTCACCGCGGTGGACACGACGTCCGCGCCCTACGTGGTGGAGCTGGCGTCGCTCACTGCCGCCCAGGCCGAGGCGCAGCGTCCGCTCCTGGGCGGGAAGAGCGTGGGCCTCTCGGTCCTCGTCCGCGCGTTGCCGGACGCCCGTGCATCGCTCTCGGCTCCCCACGCTCCGCTGGCGGTCACCGCGCGCGCATACGTGGAGCACCTGGCGCCGCTGCGGCCGACCTTGCAGTCCCTGCTGGCCGACACCGCGTTCGCGGGGAACGAGCAGGCGCGCTACCTGGCGCTGGAGGGGACGGCTGCGTACGACCTGCGCTACCCGGGGGCCGAGGCGCTCGCGTACCGTCAGCGGCTGGTGGCGGGACGGCCCCAGGACGACGCGCTGGCGTCGGTGGTGGCCCGGGGTGGCGTTCGCGAGGAGCTGCGCGCCCAGGCGATGCCCGCCGCCGCGCTCGGGGCGATTCGCGAGGAGCTGGTGGCCCGCTACGGGGCGTACGCGCCGGGACAGGCGCTGCGGTTCCGCTCCTCGTCCAACATCGAGGATGCGCAGGGCTTCAACGGCGCGGGGCTCTATGACTCTGCGAGCGGCTACCTCGCCCCAGAGGCTCATCCGGACTCCAAGGAGCGCAAGAAGACCGTGGAGTGGGCGCTGAAGAAGACCTGGGCCTCCTACTGGTCCGCCGAGGCCTTCGAGGAGCGGCGCGCGGTCGGGGCGGCCCACCTCGACGGCGCGATGGCGGTTTCGGTCCACGCCGAGTTCGACGACGCGTTCGAGGCGGCGAACGGGGTGCTCACCGTGACCCTGCGGCGCGATGGGGGCCGGCCCCGGCTGCGGCTGGACGCGAACTCGCATCCTGGCTCGGAGAGCGTGACCAACCCCGAGGCCCCGGGAGCGCTGCCGGAGGTGGTGGTCGTCGAGCGCGCGGAGGTGTCGAGCGCTCCGGTGATCACCCGGGTGCGTCCGTCCACGCTCGCCACGGGCCCGGTGCTCAGCGACGCCGAGCTGCTCGCGCTGGAAGAGGCGCTCGGCCGCATCGCCTCGGACTGGCTCGACGCCGAGAACGCCGGGCTCGACGCGGCGCGGGCGAAGCGGGTGGTGACCCTGGATCTGGAGTTCCGCACCGTGAAGCAGGGCTGGCCGGCAGTGGCCTCCGGCCAGCCCTATCCGCGGCGGCTGGTGCTCAAGCAGGTCCGCTCGCTCGACCCGGCGGTGGCTCCGGGCGCGGCGGCGCTGAAGCTTTTGGCGCCGCAGGACGTGCTCGCCCGTGCCCGGCGCATCGAGCGGCACACCTGCCTGGGGCCCGCGCTCCAGACGAGCGCCATCGAGGTCTTCACCGATCCCAACCTGGCGCCGGACCTGGGCCACGCGACCCTGCCGCTTCTGGCTTCGCTGGTGGTGATCACCGCGGCGGAGGTGCCGGAGCTGGGACTGCCCAAGGGCCGGAGGGTGGATCTCGACCACACCCGGCTGACGCACGTGGCGAGGCCAGCAGCGTCGGGCTGGAGCCTGGACGCGGGGCTATCGACTGACGCTGCCGCATCCGCGGGCTTCGAGCAGGTCGAGCTGCGGGAGAGCGGGGAGTGGCGACTCGCGCGAGGGGCGGCGGTTGTCTCCGGCGCGGGCTTGCAGTGCACCACCACCATCCTGTTCACCACCCCCACCGACTACCTGCTCTCGCTCTTGGAGTGACGAAGGCCCCTGGTTTGGTGCCAGGTTCGGCGGGGCGTGGTGCCAGGTTTGGTGGGGCGTGGTGCCAGGTTTGGTGGGGCGTGGTGCCAGGTTCGGCGAGGCTTGGTGCCAGGTTCGACGTGACTCGCGGAACACGGGGATGCATCGTCGAAAGCCCAGGTTCTCGGCGCGGCGGCGGCCTGACGCTAGAGTGGGAACGTCGTCACTCCTCGTTCGCCGGAGCGTCCATGCCCATCTCCGAAGCCGATTTGAACGCCCTCATCACCCGGCGCCGCGCGATGAGCGGCGAGACGTACGAGGCGGCGCGCCGCGCGGTCCTGGCCTACCTCCGGGAGCAGGGGACCATCTCCGCGGACGAGTACGAGCGCCTGAAGGACTCCCGCGGCGGCCACTGACCTCGTGAGGACCTCCATGACCTGGCACCGCTTGCTCCTGCTGGCCCTGCTGGCCGGCTGCGCCGACTTCGACTTGCCCGAGCGCGCCCACTCCCAGGACCAGCCCCCGAAGATCGCCTCGCTCGCGGCGACGAGTACGAGCGCCGACGGAGGCCTCGCGGGCTTCTTTGGCGATCCGCTCGTGATCTCCGGGGAGCGGCTCGACCGGGTCACGGTGCGCATCGGTGGGGCGCCTGCGCGAGTGCTCGACAGCGCGGACGGGGGCACCCGGCTGGTGGTCGAGGTCCCCGACCTGGGCAAGCCTGGGGCATCCGAGGTGGAGGTGGTGGCCCAGGGTTCGACGGTGTTCAGCGAGAAGCACCCGCTCGAGTTCCTTGGCCCGGGCCAGCTCCGGGCGGTGCGCGCCGGCACGCAGGAGTCGCTGCGCGTCCCCACCCGCGCCTTCGGCAACCTCCAGGTCCACGCGCCTGCGCCCTGCTCCGCGCCGGATGCGGGAAGCCTGGTCTGTCGGGACCTCGCCGCCGTGGAGGAGGCCGCGCGCCAGGTGGTCCTGGCCACCGGCTCCAGCGACTACGCGCTCCCGCTGGCGCTGGACTTCAACCTCGCCTCCGCGGCGCTGGAGGGGCCGTCGGCGCTGCTCTCCGCCACCGGCCTCGCGCTGCCGTTCCGGCTCGCCGGGGTTCCCGAGCGGCTGTTCCCGACCGTGGTCGTCGCCCTCGACGACCGCGGGGGGATGCACTTCACGACCACCGTGCTCTTCCAGCTCGCGGACGACTCCGGCTGGTTGCTCGCTGGCGGGGCGCTGAAGCCTCTCTCGCTGCCATCGACGAACGGGCACCCGGTCTCGGCCCAGCTCCTCCTCCTGCCAGCGGCCATCCCGGCGAGCGACGAGGTGGGGCGGCTGGTCTCGCTGGTCATGTTCCAGCCGAAGGAGGGCCCTGCCTTCTGGGCGCTCTCGAGCGCGGTGCTGCGCTGGACCGAGCACGGCGCGGAATTCGACGAGAAACCACAGGTGGCCTTCCTGTCGGCTCGCGGCCAGCCCCAGCTGGTGCAGAGCCGGGCAGGGGTGATGCTCGCCGGGGCGGTCCAGCTCGGGGCCGACGGCAACCCGGAGGCGGAGGGCTCGGCGCTCTCACAGGTGGTGTTCACGCCCACGGGGTGGAGCCTCGCTCCGGTGCGCTTCTTGGAGAAGAGCGGGCCCGGGCCCGAGGTGCTCAAGACCTTGGAGGAGACGGTGGGGACGGCGCCCGCCGAGTTCGAGCTGTGGAGCGCGGCGTTGCACCCGGAGGGTGGTTGGCTGTTGGCCACGGTCGCGGACCCGTTGACCACCGCGCCGCGGCTGCTGTTCGCCCGGCGCACCGGGGCGTCCTTCGAGGTTCGGTCGAAGGCCATTTCCCTCACGGCCGTCGTCGGGTTCGGCTTCTCGCCGCAGGGCGACCCGCCCGCGCTCTTCGGGTTGGAAGGCCTGAGCGGCCGCGTGGTCCGCCTCGACCCCGACCGGCTGCTCCCCACCGCCGGCTACCAGGTGCCGGGGCTGGCCTCGGCGTCCGACCTCACCAGCGTGGGGGCGTCCAGCGAGGGGCGCTACTTCCTGATCGGCGACGCGAGCGGGACGGTGCACCGCTTCTCCACCGAGAGCGCGACGTTCCTCCCGCCCCTGGTCTCGGAGCGCAAGTACGGCTCGTTCCTGGTGCTGTCCGAGTCCTCGCCTGCCATCCGGTTGGCGATGAGCGAGGGGCTCGATCGCGAGGGCGGCGCCGCGGGGCAGGTGACGCTGAGCGTCTCGGGGATGGGCACGGTGGCGCTGGGGGGCGGACGCCAGGCCACGGCGGCGGTGGAGCTGCCGGTGGTCGACCCGCTCCAGCGCCTGCGGTTCGCCGTGGCCAGCCCGGGCCTGGAGCGGGAACACTGCGGCGAGGCGGCCCCCTGCGCCAAGGACGGACTCGTGCAGCCCGAGTGTGTCCAGCACCAGTGTCGGGCGCCGGGCGAGCTGCGGATCTCCGCGGTCCTGGGCGACGAGGTCTTCGAGAGCACCCGCTGCGCCCTGGGGGCGGCCATCCGCGGGATGGCGACCCGCGCTGACGGCGAGGTGGTGGTGGCCACCAGCCGGCCCGTCGCGGGCGGGACGGTCGGACCGGTCTCTCTCTACCGGCTCGACGCCTTCCCCGAGACCTGCCCGCGGGCGCAGGAGGTGTTCGCAAAGCCGCCGTCGGTCGTGCTCACGTCGGCGGCGGGGAGCCCGTGTGGTCCGGCGCGCTGCGAAGGGCCCCTCCCGGTGGCGGTGCTCCCGGACGGCCGCGAGGTCCTGATCCTGGACGGCACCCTGGGAGTGAAGGTGGTCGACGGAGCGACGGCCTCCGCCGTCGCGCCGCCAGTCGCGCAGCAGGGCTTCGTGCCCGTCGCGCTCGCCGCCGACACCCGGCCATGCCGTCCGGGGTTCGTGCCGGTGCTGGCGGTGGCTTGGCGGTTCTGGGACGGCCGGAGCGGCACGGTGACGGTCTACCCGCTGGCGGACGCCGAGTGCCGACCGCTCGTTCCGAGCCCGATGACGGCGTTGGTGGCCGACGACTACGAGCTGATCGGGCTGAGCGGGCTGGGCCTGTCCCCCAACGGGCGGCAGCTGCTCGCCGTGGTCGACCAGGGCGTGGCGCGGCGGGTGGTCTCGCTGGACCTCTCGCGGGGGACGGATGGCCTGCCGAGGACGCTGACGCTGGGGCGCATCGGGGAGCTCGGGGCCGCGGCGCGGGACTTCGACCCCGAGCCCCAGCCGGGCCGCGTGGCGTTCAGCTCCGACGGGGCGACGGCGTGGACGGTGCTCCCAGGGCCCGGAGCGGTCATCTCCATCGAGTAGTGGAGGGCAGGATGTCTCGGACGCTGCTGGCGGTGTCGTGTGCTGGGCTCTTCTTCTCGTCGACCGCGTGGGCGGACGTGGCGCCGTTCTCGTGTGGCCGGAGGGTCCGGCCCACGCCGCTCTGCGCCGCCGAGGCGATGACCAGTTACCGGGTTTGCAAGGAGTGCGCGCTCGGCGATGGTGCGTGCCGGGACGAGCTCTTGAAGGCGGGGTATGCGTCGACCTGCAGCGAAGACAGTGTGGAGGTCTTCTGCCGGACGGTCGAGGCGGGAGTTCCAGATGCAAGCGCCAGTCGCACCGGCTTCGGGGCGACGGCCCTCGGCCTGGCGCTGGCGGGGATGGTGCTCGTGAAGCGGCGCCGGGGCTGAACCGAACCTGGCACCAGGCGTCCCGAACCTGGCACCAAGCGTCGTCCTGACTGAACCTGGCACCAAGCGTCGTCCGAACCTGGCACCCGCTGTTGATTCGCTAACTCGCTGAAATCACTTCCGAATGTCTGCACAGTCCAAGGGTCGGCGCCTGCTGCCGGGAGGCTTCGATCACCGTGGGCGGTCGGCAAGCTCCAGCGCCTCGGGGGTGAGTTCGATGCCCAGCAACTCAGCGCTCTTGGCGTTGAGGAACACGGCGCCGGCCGGCGACTCCGGGGCTGCCGGCCTGCCGGCCAGCATGCGCTGCGCCGCCTCGGCGGCGTGACGGCCGATCTCCGCGGGGGAGGCCTCGATCGCCAGCACCGTTCCGGCGCGCGCCATTCCCTCGGAGAACCCGATGAGCGGGACCTTGGCGGACACCGAGGTGCGCACCAGGAACTTGAAGGCGTCGGGGGTGATGACGGTGGCGTCGGGGATGAGCCAGAGCGCATCCACTCGAGGCAGGAGCGCCCGGGCGGCGGTCGCCACGTCGTCCCGGCTGTGGACCTCCTCTTTCTCCACCACCAGCCCCGCCTTGTGGGCCGCGGCCTCGTACTCCGCGACCGCCGCCGCCGAGAGCGCCGGGTCGAACAGCAGCCCAAGCCGCCTCTGCGCCGGGAGCACCTGCTTGATCAGCCTGACCTGCGCGGCGGCCGAGACCCTCGCCGGGATCGCCGGGGCCGCGAGCCCCGTCCTCTCCGGGTTCAGCACCATCGCCATCAGCACCGGCGCCGAGGGCGAGTGGGCGGCCACCGCGCGGGCGGCCTCGGGCCCCAGAACCAGGATCAGCGGAGCGCCGGCCAGCAGCGCGGGAAGGGCCTCCTCGGCGCCCGGTTCCGACAGCGACAGCGAGCGCACCTTCCCTGCCTTCTCGGCGAAGACCGCCTCCACCGTCCGCAGCGCGGGGAGGTCCGAGCTGCGCACCACGGCGATCTCCCCGGCTGCGGCGGGGGCCGCAAGGAGCGTGCAGGCCAGCGCGAGCGCGAGCGGTCTCATGGCGTGTCGTATCCCACCCGCAGGGTGAGCTCCCGGTCGAAGCCCCTCATGGGCAGCTTCCCGCCCGCGTACGGCTGGAGGTAGTCGAACTTCTGCGCCAGCAGGTTGTGGACCCCGACCCCGACGCTGAGCCCGCGCAGGGCCTTCCCGCGGTAGGTGACGAACAGGTCCACGAGCACCGAGGCCGGGGTCAGCGCCGGGGCGCCCTCCGCGTCCAGGTACCAGCGGCGGCTGAAGAAGGTGATGGTGGGACTCACGTCCAGCGAGGGCAGCACCTCCAGCGCGCCGGTGAGCACCACCTTGTGGTTCGCGAAGCCCAGGACCGCGTCGTCGTGTCCCGGCACCGAGAACTGCTCCGGCTGCTCGGCGCACCAGCCCGCGGTGTAGAAGCTGTAGCCCAGGCTCGCCCACCCGGGCCGCCCCTTGAGCCGGACCTCGGCCTCCAGGCCGCAGGCGCCCGAGCGGGCCCCGTTCACGTAGAGGTCGTAGGTCTCGTGGGGCTCGTAGAGGATGGGGTCGGTGATGTCGATCTTGAAGACCGAGAGCGAGGCGAAGAGGCTGGGCAGGAAGAGGTAGCCCAGCTCCAGCTCGTAGGTGGTCCCGCGCTCCGGCTTGATGTCGGGGTTGGTGGAGATGTTCTCGATGCCCGGCGCCCGGAAGGACTGCGCAACGAGCGCCTTCGCGTGAAAGCCCTCGTAGACCTTGGTGAGCGCCAGGCGCGGCACGAACGAGGTCCCGAAGCTCGAGTGGTGCTCCAGCCGCGCCCCCGCGGTCACGTCCACGAACTTGCGCGAGGAGACCTCCACGTAGCCCGCGAAGTTGTCGTACTGCACCGACTCGCCGGTGGAGAAGAGCCCGGCGAAGTCGTCGTTCACCCAGGCCTGATCGTGGGTGTACCCGCCGCCGAGCTGGAGGGTGAGCCAGGAGAGCGGCTCCCACGTCAGGGCCAGCGAGGCGTCCCAGCGCTCGGCGCTGCGGTCGTAGGCCACCAGGCTGACGAACTCCTCCTCGCGCTCGGTCACCTGCCAGGGCGTCTGGTGCTTGAAGGCGAGCCGCGGGGTCAGCTTGAAGCCGTGGGGCAGGTGCAGGTCGTAGCTTCCGCGCACGAGGTACGACTCGTAGCGGCCCCAGACCGGCCGCGAGAGTGCTTCGTCGTAGCCCGTCCGGTCGAGGTAGCGGTAGTCGTCGTAGGCGAAGCCCACGTGCAGGTCCCGCCAGTCCGCGTTCACCGTGAAGAGGGTGGGGCGCACCATCGAGTTGTCGGTCATGGAGAAGCGCTGGCCGAGGACGTCGTCCTGCTCCTGGCCGCTGCGGTGGGCCTCTCCCAGCGACGCGCCGACGGACACCCGCAGCGGGCCCCAAGCGTCGAAGGTGTCTCCCCAGGCGAGGGTCAGCGAGCGACGGCCCCAGGTGCTGGCGTTGGGCAGGAGGCTGTAGCGCGCGCTCGCCGAGGCGCCGTGCAGCGACTCCGCGGTGCGGGTGGTGATGCTCACGACCGCCAGCTCCGCGTAGCCGCCGTAGACCGCCGAGCCCGGCCCGCGGATGACCTCAACCCTCTCGATCTGTTCGGCGAGCAGGTGCGAGCCCAGGGGCATGGAGAGGTAGAGGGACTCGTTCAGCTCGTGCCCGTCGAGGAGGAAGAGGATCTTGCCTTCGAAGCCCCAGTTGCCGCGGAAGCCCACGCCCACGACGCCGGTGGTGTCCTGGGCGAGCGCGAAGCCTGGCACCCGCTGCAGGAGGTCGGCGAGGTCGCGCGCCCCCGACCGGACGATCTCCTCGCGGGTGATGACGGTGACGATGCCCGGCGCCTCGCGCAGCCCGGTCGCCGCCTTGGAGGCCACGCCCGTGCTCGTGTTCAGCACGTCCTCGAGCGTGAGCTGATCGATGGCGTCGAGGCTCTCCTGGAAGGAGTCCTCGGAGGGCGCTGCCGGGGCCGCGGTGAGCCCCAAGGCCAGCACGACGAACGCGAACATCGCTACCTCCTACCTGGGGTGACGGCAAGTCATGTGCCGCAGCCAACCCCCTGGAATTCCAAGGGACCTAGAGGGTCGGTGGAGCCCCGGAGGGGCAGGTTGGATACCAGGGTCTGCCTCGAGGGTCGAGCCGTTCCCCCCCCGTTCCAGAAGCGCCTGGCGCTCGGTAGGGTGCGGGGCATGGCTGGACGGAGCCACACTCGGGAGGACAGCGGACTCGTCATCGACGGGGAGGGGCGCTGGTTCCACGACGGAGTGCCCATCGAGAACGAGCGGATCCTCGCGGTGTTCAACCAGGGTCTCTCGCGCGACGAGAGAGGGCGGGTCGTGCTG
>CAZAIE010000098.1:0-12063 GCA_964485035.1 uncultured Myxococcaceae bacterium
CGCGCGACCTGGAACGGCCGTCCCTGCCTGGTGGGGCTGAGCAAGGACCTCTCGGCGCAGGTGGCGGCGCTGGAGTGGTTCAACCAGCTCTTCGACCACAACCCCTCGCCCATGGCCGTGGCCCGCCTGCCGGACCGGGTGGTGACGCAGGTGAACCGCGCCTTCCTCGAGAAGCTGGGGCTCTCGGAGGAGGAGGTCGTTGGGCGCTCCACCGCCGACCTGCGGCTCTTCGTGGACCCCGACGCGGAGGAGCAGATCGCCCGGGCGCTGCAGCCGGCCGGCCGGTTCCAGGACCTGGAGCTGCGAGTGCGGCGCAAGGACGGGACGGTGCTCTGCGGCCTGCTCAGCGGCGTGGTGGTGGACGACCAGCGCCAGCGCAGCCTGCTAACGGTCATGGCGGACGTGACGCCCCAGGTCGAGCTGCGCCGGCAGGTCGAGGAGCAGCGCACGAAGCTGGAGAACATCCTCGAGGGGACCGACGCCGGGACCTGGGAGTGGAACGTCCAGACCGGGGCCACCGTCTTCAACGAGCGCTGGGCGCAGATCGTCGGGTACACGCTGGCGGAGCTGCAGCCCACCTCGGTAGAGACGTGGGCGAAGCTCGCGCACCCCGAGGACTTGCAGGAGTCGAACCGGCGGCTGCAGGAGCACTTCGAGGGGCGCGCGGGCTTCTACGCCGTCGAGGCGCGGATGCGGCACAAGGCCGGCCACTGGGTCTGGGTGCGCGACCACGGGCGGGTCGCCGTCTGGGACCAGCAGGGCAAGCCGCTCATCATGTTCGGCACGCACATCGACATCACCGAGTCCAAGCACATCGCCGAGCAGCTGCACGAGGCCTCCATCCGCGACCCGCTCACCGGGCTGTTCAACCGGCGGCATGCCTTCGAGCGGCTGGACGAGATGGTGGCCAAGTGCCGGCGCGGGCTGGGGAGCCTGGCGCTCGCGTTGATCGACCTCGACCACTTCAAGGCCGTGAACGACGAGTACGGGCACCCCGCGGGCGACGAGGTGCTGCGCGGGGTCGCCGAGGCGATGGTGCAGAACCAGCGGCCCTACGACCTCTTCGCCCGCTACGGCGGCGAGGAGTTCCTGCTGGTCTTCGAGCAGACCGACCGCCGCGTGGCCACGCAGATCGTGGAGCGCGCGCTGGTGAGCCTCCGGGAGCGGCGCTGGTACTTCGGGGACGCGGCGGTGCGCACCACCTTCAGCGCCGGAGTGACCGACTCCCACGAGTTCGACCCGGCGGCGATCACCGGGGCCATGCTGGTGGAGCGCGCCGACCGGCGGCTGTACGAGGCCAAGCTCGAGGGGCGCAACCAGGTCGTCGCGGGCCTGGAGTAGCCCCTTCGTCGGGCATCGAGGGTGACCAACCGCACCGCGGGTCCGGGTCAGCGCAGCATTTCCGGAGACACCAAGCCCAGGTAGAGTGCGCGACCCCGCGCCACACGACCGGCCCCAAGTCATTCGAGTCACCTGGTGTGACCCTGGAATCCCTGGGAGATTCCGTGCCCCAACACCGCCTCGCCAGCATGGCCTTCCTGCTCGCCTCTGTGGGCTGCGTTCCCGACATGCTTCCCACTACGCCGCCATGCTCGGAGCCAGAGACCGTTCCCTTCGAGCAGGCCCCCGACGAACTACGAACGGACTCGCTTCTCCACTCCGTCCAAACCTTCGAGTCGCTCGCAGGGCGATGGGTGGGAATGCTCGGCTGTCCGTCCCGGGAGGAACCGTTGAACGTCGAGGTCGCCTTTCAACCCGAACCTGAAGCGCAGATCGCGGTCGTCATCTCAAACGATGGCCCGGAGTGCGCAGCACGAGGCAGCGCCACGACCCATGCGCGGATGACCAGCACGTGCCAGCCCTTCCCGGCTTGAGTGGACAGACCGCCGACTTGGTCATGACCTTGCAAGAGAACCCGCAGTTCCAAGACACCGACTTCGGTCTCGCTCAATTCGACGCCTCTACCCCGGACTATTCCAAGATATCGGCAGCCGTCGGGTACGCGACCGACCGTTTGCCCCATGTCGAGGGCGAGGCAGGGCTGACGCTCATTCTGCAGCATCACCCAGTCGAGAAACAGGACGACCACCACACCACCATCATCACGATGGAGAGGTGTGGCGGGCTGATCCACAAGGCGGCCGACTGAATGCGACTCTCGCAAACCCCTCTCCTCGTACTGCTCGCGGCGGGTCTTGGGATCCCGTTCCGGGCTGCCGCCGCTTCCGAAAAGGATGCTCCGCTCCGAATCGGGGCAGCGATTCGCGCGATGCCGGTGGGATGGTTCGAGCTGGCTGACCCCTGGAATCGCTCCTTCCGCGCATACCCCGCATTCGGAGGCAGCCTCTTCCTGGATTACACGGTTCATCCGTTTGTGCGCGTCGGAGTCTCTCCCTCCTTGACGCTGAACGTCATTCCAAACCGCTCCGACTATGCCGTGGGCACGCTTTTTTCAGGCAAAGCCAGAGCGGTCGTCCAGATTCCGATTTCGCGATTTGTCGTGCCATATGTGCTTCTCGAGGCTGGCTATTCGGCGATCTTTCGCGAGGAGGTGGAAACGGCCCACGGCCTGCTGGCCAGCGGTTCCCTCGGGCTGCGTGTTCCCATCCGAAGCCACGCTGTGCTCCTTGAGCTTGGCTACGAACATGGGTTCCAGGAACTTGGAGGTCGCGCATATGCCCCAAGCTTCTGCGTGGTCTCTCTCGGCTGGGAAATGGGCCTACTCGGCCAATAGCCGGAGCAAGACGCACCGCTCCCGAATCCGCTGGCCCGGTGAACACGGTCTCCCTCGTCTCCGGGGTCGTCGAACAGGCCCGCGGCGAACAGATCCCCCCCAGCCCGCGTCAGCGGGCTCCGACCCAGATAGAGACGGGGGCTTCATCCCCGGAGATGGTGCCCTGTGCCCGGCAGCGAAACCCTCCGCCGTGTCCGGCATCCGACTCGGGCCTGCGCTGGCTTCCTCTCTGGGAAGCCGCTAGAACCGCAGGACATCCCCACACCCGAGGAGGACCTGCATGGATTCCAAGACCAAGGAACTGGTGGAGGCGCTGCGCCTGGCGATGCAGGGCGAGCGGACGGGCTTCGAGTTCTACAAGATGGCCGCCGCCAACACGAAGGACCCTGCCGGCAAGGCCACCTTCGAGCAGCTCGCCGCCGAGGAGCAGGGCCACTTCGACTTCCTGGCGAAGCACTACCGCGCGCTCCATGAGAAGGGCGCCCTCGCCACCGGCGTCACCCTGGGCAAGGCCCACGAGCTGGCCAACAACCACCCGATCTTTTCCGCCGACTTGAAGTCCCGCATCCGCGACGCCCACTTCGAGATGAGCGCGCTGGCCATCGCCGTGCAGCTCGAGCTCAACGGCATCAACCACTACAAGGCCCAGGCCGAGAAGGCGCAGGACCCCGAGGCCCGCCGCTTCTTCCAGGAGCTGGTGACCTGGGAGACCACGCACTACGACGCGTTCGTCCGCCAGCAGCAGGAGCTGCAGGAGGCGTACTGGAACGACGCCGGGTTCTCGCCGTTCTAGCCCTCGCCCTCCCCGACACCCTTTCCCAGGAGTCCTCCCATGACGCTCCAGGAAGCCATCACCACTGCGCTCGCTTATGAAGTGAAGGTCCGCGACCACTACCTCTCGGGCTCGCGCTCGCTCGGCGACCCGAAGGGCAAGGCGCTCTTCGAGCTGCTCTCCCGCGAGGAGCAGGGCCACGTCGACTACCTCGAGCACTGCCTCGCCGAGTGGAAGGCCAGCGGCAAGGTGGCCGCCGGCCCGGTGAAGACCCTGCTCCCCAAGGGCGTCGCGTGGATCGACGAGGCCAAGAAGCGCCTGCAGAAGCGCCCCGACAAGCGCGTCGCCAGCGGGACCGAGCTGGAGGCGGTGAAGCTCGCGCTGCAGTACGAGAAGGAGGCCAGCGGCTTCTACCGCACGCTGGTCGCCACCCTCCCCGAGCACGAGCGCGACCTCTTCGCCGCCTTCCTGGTCATCGAGGACGGACACGTGGCGCTGGTCCAGGCGCAGCTCGACTCGGTGCAGGGCCTGGGCTTCTGGTTCGACACCATGGAGTTCAACCTCGAGGCGGGTTGAGCCCGCCGTTGGCCATCCACCCACCGAATCCAGACCTGGAGGACTCCATGGCTGCGAAGAACGGCTTCTGTCACATCCAACTGACGACCGGCGATCTCAAGGTCGCCCAGAAGTTCTACCGCTCGCTCTTCGACTGGAAGCTCACCGACCTCGGCGCCGGCATGGGCCACTACGTGATGGTGGACACCGGCTCCAAGGAGACGGGCGGCGGCATGCAGCCCAAGGACTCGGTGGAGATGCCCTCGATGTGGATGCCCTACGTCGAGGTCCCGGACGTGAAGAAGGCCGTCGCCAAGGCGAAGAAGCTGGGCGCGGAGGTCATCGTCCCCTTCCAGCCCATCCCCGGGATGGGCGCGATGGGCGTGTTCGTGGACCCCACCGGCGCCCCCATCGGCGTCTGGGAGCCCGAGAAGCCCGCGAAGAAGAAGGCCGCCAAGAAGCCAGCGAAGAAGCGCAAGTAGCGCCAGCGGCTCCGGCACTCCCAGCTCCCGACTTGACCGACGGTGTTCGCGCGCCCGCAGGCCGGGCCGCGCGGATCATTGGCTGCGTGCGCCCTCGTCCACGGACGCCGGGCAATCCGCGTGCAAGGTCTGGTGATCGTCTACCAGCAGCAGCTGCGGATGAAGAACATGCTCGCTCTGCTGGCGACGCTGAAATGGGACCCTTCTCGATGGCCAAGTGGCTCGCCGCCCTCCTCCTCGCCTCTGGCGTCGTGCTTCTCCCCTCGCGCGCGTCCGGCTGCGACTGCATCTACCGGCCGCTCCACGAACGATACCGGCTGGCCGACCAGGTCTTTCTCGGAGAAGTGCTGGAGGCCAAGAAGCCAGGAGAGAACCCCTCGACCTCTACCTTCCGGGTGAAGGCGCAGTGGAAAGGGGTGACAACCTCGGAAGTCAGCCTCCGCAACCCGCTCGACATGTGCGGAGCGCGCTTCGAGGAGAGCATCGGCGAGACCTACCTCGTGTTCGCATCGCGCGGAGAGACGACCTCCTGCGCGGGCACCCGGCACCTCGCGCAGTCCGAGGCAGCTCTGGATCTCCTCGGTCCCGCTTTCGGTGGAGCACAGCTCGTCCGAGCAACCTGGGGCGCCTTCGCTCTTGCCCTCATCCTGATGGCAGCGGCAGCGGCATCGTTCCTTCTTCGTCCCAGACGTCTGGTCGTAACCATCCTGGGGACGCTCGCCGCGCTCGTCTCCCTGTTGTTTGGGTTCTCGCGAGTGGGTCTGGAACAGCATCTCGAGGATGCCGAGCTCCAGCATCTTCGCGAGATCGACGCCTATTGCGAGGGCGCGATGCAGGCCCGTCCGGGCCAAGGGTGCGTGGATTCGCCCGTTCACCTGCCTGACTTCGTCCAGAACGGTTTCTACTGGGCTTCGTCGGGGCCCTTCGTCGCAACCGTGTCGAGCCAGCTGTGCGTCGTCGATGTCCGGGACGGCTCGGGCCGGTGCTCTCGCGTTCGCTCCAGTCCGGGCC
Organism: uncultured Myxococcaceae bacterium; assembly: GCA_964485035.1. Classification (GTDB taxonomy): domain Bacteria; phylum Myxococcota; class Myxococcia; order Myxococcales; family UBA5297; genus CAZAIE01. Next base: position 5,555 of record CAZAIE010000098.1, read on the forward strand.
TCGACAACCTCGCGCTCAAGTCGGACGGCACGAAGGTGGTGACCGCAGGGCGAGGGAACCCCACGGCGTGGATTCTCGAAAAGGGCGAGTTCGTCCCCAGGCCGCTCGCGATGCCGGTCGAAGGGTCCAAGCTCTCCGAGGGCGCCCAGTGCATCACCCTGGGATTCGGCGAGCCCGGCGAGATCGTCAGTGTGGCGTGGGCGAACTCCGAGGCCTCACACGAGGCCACCGAGCAGGACACCTGGGGACTCCAGCGCTGGGACGTGACCTCGGGTCGCCTGCTGGGTGAGTGGACCCGGCCTGGCGCCCTGGCTGCCGCAGCGCTCGCCCCCGATGGCGGGCTCGTTGCCACCGCGACCAACTCGAGCACCGGTTCGCGCCTCTCCGTCCATGACACGCGGACGGGCGAGGAACTGGCCTCGGTGCCCAGGGACTGGTTCGCAGTTCGACCTGCTCTGGCATTCGCGGGGCCTTCAACGATCGTGTACGAGGAACGAAGTCGCCGACTCGCGCTGTTCCAGCTTGCCGGCTCCCGCCTGCAGCGGGTCTGGGAGCACGCCACGCAGTGTCCGATTCGTACGGTGGCGGCAGCACGGGGAGGCATCGTGCTCACCGCCGAGGGCGCGCGACTGCTCGACGGGGCAACCGGGACGTTGAAGCAGGAGCTGGGGGGAGGAGTCGTCTTCGGCGAACCGACGAACGACGCCTGGCTGATCCGGACCGAAGAGGGTCAGACGGTGTTGAGGCGATGTGGTTGGTGATGTCGCCCACGGGGCGCCGGTCTCGCGAACGAGCGAAGGCGAGTGTGAACGGGGTACTGCGGGCGCGCGGAGCAAGCCTGTTGGGCCGTGACCCACCACTTGACCGACGGTGTTCGCGCGCCGGCAGGCTGGGCAGCGCGGGCCGCTGCCTGCGTGTGCCCCTCGTCCACCGACGCCGGGGAATTCGCGTGCAAGGCCTGGGCGCGTGATCTATGCCACCGCCCGTCCAGCAGTGACGCCGATCGGAGTCATCCATGCCGCTCTTCAGCCGTCCTGACGGGGTCTACCTCTCCAAGCTCCCCGGCTTCCGCAAGATGTTCCCCTTCCTGATGGTGACCCGCACCGAGTCGGTGATCGGCCACCAGCAGCAGATGCGGATGAAGAACACGCTGGCCCTGCTGTCCAAGCTCAACGAGGGCCGCACCGAGCAGAAGTACACGCCCTTCCACATCCTGCTCGCGGCGGCGGTGCGGACCATGGCGCTGCGCCCGGAGAACAACCGCTTCGTGGTGGGCCGGCGCATCTACCAGCGCCGGGACATCGTCATCAGCTTCGTGACCAAGAAGGAGCTCACCGAGCACTCGGCCGAAGTGAACGTGAAGATGGTCTTCCAGCCCACCGACACCCTCCCCGAGGTCGCACAGAAGGTGTGGGACGTGGTGGGCAAGGCGAAGAAGGCCAAGAGCACCGCGGACGAGGACCTCACCGACCTGCTCACCAAGCTCCCGCGCTTCCTGACCCGCTTCCTGATGTGGGGCTGGGAGGTGCTCGACTACTTCAACCTGCTGCCCGCCTCGGCCATCAAGGGCGACCCGCTCTACACCGGCGCCTACCTCGCGAACCTCGGCTCCATCGGCATCGACGCCATCCAGCACCACCTCTTCGAGTGGGGCACCTGCTCGTTCTTCGGCGTGCTGGGCAAGATCAAGAAGGGCGTGGTGGTGAACGAGAACGGCGAGATGGTGGTGGAGGACGTGGTCACCACCGCCTTCACCCTCGACGAGCGCATCACCGACGGCGTGAACCTGGCGAAGACCATCACCAAGCTCACCGACCTCATCGAGAACCCCGAGCAGCTCCTGTCCAAGCCGACGGACCTGCCCGACCCGTTCGCGAAGAAGTAGGCATCCCGGCTGGAGGACGAGGCATGGACCGACGGCTGCTGCTGCCCACCCTGGCGGTCCTCGGCGCCCTGGCCGGCTCGACGGGCTGCGTCCGCTCCCGCTGCTACGACGACCAGGACTGCGTCGCGCCCCGCGTCTGCAGCGCCACCGGCCGCTGCGTCCTGCAGTGCTCCCAGGACGAGGAGTGCGGGGCCGGGTTCGAGTGCGCCAACCACCGCTGTCGTCCCCACTCCGTGGGGCCGCTCTCGTGCCCTGCGGACATGGTCTCCGTGGCCGGCACCTTCTGCGCGGACCGCTTCGAGGCCTCCCGCGTGGACGCCACGGACTCGTCCGCCGGGACCGATTCCTCGCGGGCCCTGAGCGTCGCCGGTGTCCTCCCCTGGCAGGTCACCGACAACGCCACCGCCGCCCGCGCCTGCGCGGGGTCGGGGAAGCGGCTCTGCAGCGCCCAGGAGTGGCGCGTCGCCTGTCGTGGGCCGGAAGACACGGCATACTCGTACGGCGACGACTACGACCCGCTGGCCTGCAACGGCATCGACGCCTTCGGCCGCAGCGCGTTTCACCTCGCGCCCACGGGCTCCTTCCCCCGCTGCACCAACGAGTGGGGGCTGTTCGACATCAACGGCAACCTCTGGGAGCACGTGGCCGCGGGCAGCGACGAGACCGTGCGCGGGGGCGCCTACAACTGTGGCGACTCCGCGGCGCTGCACCGCTGCGACTACGTCCCCGGGAGCTGGGCCCCTTCCGCCCGCGGCTTCCGCTGCTGCCTCTCGCCCGAGTCCGTGCCCGCGACCGACGCCGGCTCGGCCGACGCCGCGTCGAGCACGCCAGACGCCGGAGCGGCGGACGACGGCGGCGGGGGCTGCCTGGGCGGCGACTCCGGTCCGTCCGCTCCCGACGCCGAGGCCAGCAGCCCCGACTCCGGAGCCGATCCTGGGCCCGACGCAGGCCCCGCACCCGACACCGGCCTGGGCGCCTGCCCCGCGGACATGGCGCCGGTCGGCCGCACTTGCGTCGATCGCTTCGAGGCGTCGCGACGGGACGCGACCCCCACCTCCGGCGGCACCGACGAGTCCCTGGCGACGAGCCGCGCTGGGGTCCTTCCCTGGTACGTGAACCCGGTGAACGCGGACGCGCTGGGGCGCTTCGGGGCCGCCTGCGCCGCCGCGGGCAAGCGGCTTTGCACGGCCGACGAGTGGCTGGACACCTGCCGCGGGCCCGCACAGACGACCTACTTCTTCGGCAACACCTGGGATCCCTCGGTCTGCAACAGCGTGGACACCAACTGCCAGCAGTGCTGCGACGCGCTCGGCGAGTCCGACTGCCCCACCGGCGAGAACTGCGGCTACTCGGCGCTGCTCACCTCCAGCTACACGCCGGAGACCTGCACCATCACTGCGCCTTATGGCCGCACGACCTGCCACGTCTGCTTCCACGTGGTGCCCACCGGCAGCTTCCCGAACTGCACCCGGGACGACCTCTTCGACGTGAACGGAAACGTCTGGGAGGTGGTGCCGGTGGACACGACGGTCGACGCGCGCGGCTTCCAGGTCAGGGGCGGGGCCTTCAACTGCGGCGCGCCCTCGGCGCGCTTCCAGTGCGGCTTCAACGCCGCCTGGAACGATCTCTACGCCGGGTTCCGCTGCTGCAAGGACCGGCCATGACCGGGCTCGCCGTCCTGCTCGCGACCGCGCTCGGCGCTGCAGCCTTCCCCACACCCTGCGTCGAGACCGCCCCCTGCGTGGCCAAGGCGGGCGAGCCCGATCCCCGCGCGGCGCGCGCCCGGGAGTTTCTCGCCCGGGGACAGACCGCCGAGGCCACCTCTCTGCTGAAGGAAGCACTGCGCGACGAGCCCGACTCGGAAGTGCTCGCGCTGCTCCTGGCTGACGCGTACCTCCTGTCCGGGAATGGGCCGTGGGCCCAGCGCACCCTCGCCGAGCACCTGGAGCTGCGGACGGAGAGCCACGAGGCCGCGTCCTGGCTCGCCTTCCTCCTGCTCGGGCAGGGCGCGCTGGACGACGCGCAGGCGCTGCTCGCCGAGCCGTTTACCGGACCGCTGGAGGTCCGCCGCCGGCACCTGCTCTCGCTGGTGGCCAGGAACCAGGGCGACCTGGACGCCGCGCAGGCCCACCACGACGCGGCGCACGGTGCGCCCACCGCCTTCCCGGAGGATCGCGAGGCGCTGTCGCAGGCGGCGGCGCAGGCGCCCGGCTACCTGCCACCCCTCGCTGGCCGGCTCGAGCTCTCGGGCGGCTGGACGGCCAATGCGCTCGCGGGCTCTCCCGCCGACCCCGCGCTCGGCGGCGCCGGGTCCGCGAGCGGGCTCGTACAGGGCTCCGCCTGGCTGCGCTTCCTCCCCGTGACCGGACCGTTCCGTCCCTCGCTCGAAGGGGAGCTGCGCGCACTCGGGTACACCTCGTCTCCCGGCGGCGACGCCTCGTACCTGCTCGTGGGCGCCCGGCCCGGGCTGCTGCTGGGCAGCGCGCGGACGCTCCTGCTCGCCTACCACTACGAGGGGCTGCTGCTCGCCGCCGGCGACCGGTACGCCGCTGGGCCGCTCTGGTTCTACGACACCCACCGCGCCGAGGTGGAGGCGTCGCTGCTCCCGTCGCTGACGCTCTTTGGGGGCATCGGCCGGCGCGCCTTTCGCGAGGCGGGGCGCACGCGAAGCGAGGTCGACCTCGGCCTGGGCGGCGGCGGAGCCGTCTCCCGCCACGTGCAGCTCCTGGGCGCCCTCACCGGCCGGCGCCACGACGCGTTCAAGGCGGCCTACGACCTGTGGGGCGCCTCCGGCCTCTTGAGCGCCGAGGTCAGGCTCCCGGCGCGCTGGTCCGTCCGGCTCGGAGTGGTCGCGAGCTTCGACCACTACCCTGAGTCCGCCGGCTACTTCGACGCGGCCTCACCCACCGCCAAGCGCGAGGACTTTCTGCTGAAAGCCTCTGTCACCGCCTTCACCCCGCCGCTGCACGGCGTCCGGGCCGGAGTCGGCTACGAGTACTCGCAGCGCTTCAGCTCGGCGACCCCGTACGACTACGAGGACCACCGGCTGTCGGTGCGCCTGCAGTGGAGCTTCAGCGCCGACCCGTGGCTGCCGCGCGCCGAGGCTCCCGCCGACCACGTGCCGCTGCGCTACGGCGTCGCGGCGACGGAGCTGGAGGAGCGGATCCAAGACCTTCTGCGACAGGACGAGGCCGCGCAGCGCAGCTCCTCGTGCGTGAAGTGAACCGCCGTTCGTGATGGAGGACCCATGACCGCGATCGCGCCGCTCTGTCTCACCCTCGCCACGCTGCTCGGCGCCGCGCCGGCTCCGCTGGCCCTCGAGTCCATCGATGGCTGCAAGGACCTCCGGCCCGCGCTGGCCGAACAGCTCCGCGGACACCTCGCGCACCTGCACCCCTACGACGGCTGCGACCAGACCTTCGAGGCCTGCCTCGCCCGGGAGCCGGTGGCCCCGGTGGTGAAGCGGCTCGTCGGCGACCTCTGCCGGCAGGTACAAGACGGCCGCAGCCGCGCCGAGCTGGAGCGAGCCCTCGGCAAGCGGTCGCAGAGCGTCCAGGGCATCGGCAAGCCAGTCTCCATCGTCCTCGACGAGCGCACGCGGGCCGGCGACCCGGACGCGCCGATCGCGATCGCGATCTACGCCTGCGCCCGCTGCCCCTTCTGCATGGTCTTCGTCCCGGCGCTCTACCGGGAGGTGACCGAGGGGAAGCTCAAGGGCAAGGCCCGGCTGTACTTCCGTCCCTTCCCCATCAAGGAGCACCCGGGCGCCAACGAGGGTGGTCTGGCGATGTTGGCTGCGGCGCGCGGCACCGGGACCTTCTGGCCGTTCCTGCTGCAGCTGTATGCGGGCTACGACGACTTCGACGTGAAGATCCTCCCGGAGTGGGCCGCGCGCACCGGGCTCGATCGCGCGGCGTTCGAGCAGTCGCTGGCCGACCCCGCCGTGCGCCAGGAGCTGGTGTCCTCGAAGCAGGAGGGGCTGCGCAACAAGGTGGCCGCCACCCCGACCGTGTTCATCGACGGGCGCAGGTACGTGCACGACCTGAAGGCCGAGGTCGTCGCGGACGTGGTCTTGGAGATCGCCGAGCGGAAGGCTGCGCGCGGGAAGTAGGCAGCTCACTCAGGCGACGAGTACGAAAAGGCCTCGATCGCCTTGCGCTCCATCGGGAGACGGGGACGAGGGCGGCGCGCGCAGGTTCTGGCCGAAGGTCACTACCGCGAAGGCGAACAGGAAGAGGTCCTCTCGAAGGCCTCGCACTCCGCCCGCGTGTGACTCTGGAAGACCCAACTCGGGGTACGTGGCCGCGAGCTCGGGGCGTGGATTCGAGGAGAGCCCCGCGCGGCCACCCCGCTTTTTTGCACAAGACCCCTGGATAGCCAGGGAGCCTGGGCAGGGCTTCGAAGGGAAAGAGTCTGCAGGGTTCCGTGCCCGAGCGACGGCCGGAGAAGGGGGGGCCGGGTGGCCCCCGCGCGACGTGCCTTGCGGGCTGCCTCGTCACCCCAAGGCAAGCCAACCATCAAGCGGCCTACGCGCGCGGCGCCTTTCGGCGCCCTCTGAGTTGCTCGTCGCTCCGACCGGCCCTGGGGTGCCCAGGGGATTCGGCAGGGGGTTACTTAATTGGCG
>CAZAIE010000099.1:0-4943 GCA_964485035.1 uncultured Myxococcaceae bacterium
CCGGAGCCCCGCCATGCACCGCCTGCCGCTGTTGTCGCTCCTCGCCGTCCTGACCGTCCCCGCCGCCGGCCTCGCCGCGCCCTTCGAGTTCCTCCACTACAAGAACGCCAAGGGGCTCAGCCGCATGTGCCGCGGCGACGTGGCCACGGGCGAGGTGATCTGCGCGGACGGGACCGCATCCTCCGCCGAGCAGACCGGGGACGCGGCGCCCGCCTGGGAGGTCTCGGCCACCGCGAAGACGACCTTCCTGAAGTACCAGTCGCCGTTCGAGAAGCCGGGGCACTTCACCTTCTTCGCCTACAACCACAGCCGCACGGGGGAGGCCCGGGTCTGCGTGGGCAACACCGCGACCGGGGAGATCCGCTGCGCCGACGCCGCCTCCCACAGCGCGGAGGTCAAGGGCGTGGAGAAGCCGGCCTGGCAGGTGGACGACAAGTCCAAGGTGCGGGTGCTGCGCTACTTCGCGAGCGAGAAGGCGGGCAAGCCTGGGACGTTCAGCTTCGGCCCCTACTACTCGAACAAGGGCGACGTCCGCGTCTGCCAGATGGAGACCGGGAAGGGCGTCACGCTGTGCGCCGACTCCACCGCGCAGTCGTGGCAGCGCGTGGGCGAGGGCAAGCTCACGCCCGAGCCGGACACCAAGGGCAAGACCACCTTCTTCAGGTACTTCGAGCAGCTCTGAGCGCTGGGGGGACGTGGACTGGGTGGACGGTTCACACCTCTGCTGGCGGGTGCAGGGCCTTGCGCACGGCGTCCGCCAGCGCCGCCACTTCGTAGGGCTTGTGCAGGCAGCCGCAGGCCCCCGCCTCCAAGGCCTCCTGCGCGGCGCCGTCGTTCGCGTACCCGGTGGAGATGAGCACCCGCGCCTCGGGCGCCTGCTGCTTCAGCTTGCGCAGGCAGGTCAGGCCGTCCATGCGCGGCATCCCCAGGTCGAGCAGCACCAGGTCGAACCCCGGCCCCGACGCACCCCAGGCCGTGAGCGCCTCCACCCCGTCACCGGCGGTGGTCACCTCGTAGCCCATGCCCTTCAGGAGCCGCGCCGCCGAGGCTCGCACCAGGTCCTCGTCGTCCACCACCAGGAGCCGGCCGTTGCCCCGGTACGCGGCGTGCCGGCCCGACTTGGCCGAGGCCTTCCCGTCCGTCGCCGGCAGCCAGACGCGGAAGGTGCTGCCCTTGCCGACCTCGCTCTCTACCTCGATGGCGCCACCGTGGTTCTTCACGCTGCCGTAGACCATGGCCAGGCCCATGCCCGTGCCCTGCCCCGCCGGCTTGGTGGTGAAGAACGGCTCGAAGATGCGCCCCTGCACCTCGGGCGGGATGCCGGTGCCGGTGTCCGAGACCTCCAGCACCAGGTACCAGGCCGGGGACAGGTCCTTTGGCCCGGCCCCGGGCAGCTCCTGGTTGCGGGTGGTGAAGCGCAGCGTGCCTCCGTGGGGCATGGCGTCGCGCGCGTTCACCGCCAGGTTGAGGACGATCTGCTGGAGCTGCACCGGGTCGCCCACCACGTGGGCCTTCATCGCCGAGAGCCCCAGCGCGATCTCCACCTTGCGCTCCAGCGTCCGCTCCAGCAGCCCGGCCACCTCCTCCACCAGCTTGCGCAGGTCCACCGGCAGCGCCTGCAGCTTGCCCTTGCGCGCGAACCCCAGGAGCTGGCGGTTGAGCTGCGCCGCCTTGCGCGCGCTCTGGGTGATGAGCTCCGCGGCCTCGTGCGCCTCGTCCTCGGGGGCGGTCACGTGCCGGATCTCGCTGGCCAGCGCGAGGATGGGCGTCAGGAGGTTGTTGAAGTCGTGGGCCACCCCACCCGCCAGCGTCCCGATGGCCTCCATCTTCGCCATCTGCAGGAGCTGCTGCTGCTGCTCCTCGATGACCTGGGTGCGCCGCCGGACCTCGACCTCCAGCCGCTCGTTCTGGGTCCGCAGCTCGGCCTGCGCCCGCTGGATGCCCACCAGGTACCGCTCCAGGAGCAGCGCCACCCCGACGGTGAGCACCACCATGGTCGTCAGCGGCATCATCAGCCCCACCGCCAGCGCCGCGCCGTTGGGCAGGTCGAGGTGGCTCAGCCGCACCAGCGCGAAGACCACGTGGACCGAGCCCGTCGCCACCGCGAACACGGCGTACTCGGCGAAGGGGAGCAGCAGCAGCGCCAGGAGCAGGATGCCCGCGTGGTAGGTGCACTGCAGCCCGAGCATCATCACCGGCTCGAGCTGCACCGCCGCGAAGACCAGCAGGATGACCGCGAAGGAGCCGGTGAGGTAGCCGAGGTAGGCCGCCTGGGGCCGGTCCCGTCGCGAGAGCAGGAAGAAGGGGACGTGCAGCGCCGCCCACCCCAGCAGCAGCCCCCGGGCCGGCCAGAGCTGCTCCGGGCGGATCATCTCCATCTGGCTCATCGCCACGTTGACCGCGAGCACGCCCCCGATGGCCAGGCCCGCCAGGAAGAGCACGCGGCGGAAGCGGTCGAGGTCGGCCAGCGACGCCTCGCGCCCCGACGCCACCGAACTGAGCCAGCCGAACAGCCTCACGGGAGCCCCCGTTTCGAAGTGCGGCCAGCCTACACGCTTGGCGTGGCCGGGTGCACCGCCCCTCCTTCCAGGCACTCCCTCCGACGGTTCGGTTTCCCAGTTCTTCGGCCTCGGGGAACGGAGCAGTGGAGACCACCACCATGACTTCCGACTCCATGACCCGCTTCGCCCTGCCCTTGGGCCTCTGCGTCTTCGCCACCCTCCTCGGAACCGGTCCGGCAGTCGGCGCCCAACCCCCGAAGCTCTCCCTCGACGTCCTGGAGTCGCGCGCCAAGGCTGCCGGTTGGAAGCTGCTCTCGCGAGAGGGCGAAGAGGGAGGCGAGTGGTCCACGCTCGAGCTCGACGACGGCAAGCACTACGCCTACGTCTCCACCCTGGATCTCTCGGCCTCGCGGGATGCAGAGGAGGACTCGGCGTTCGAGCAGGCCAAGGCCGTCGGCCTGCAGGTGGTGGTGGAGGAGCCGGGCGCCGCCAACCAGAAGGCCAAGGACCTGCTTGCGTCCATCGTCGCCAGACAGCCTCTGGACTCGCTCACCCGGGATGGGCTCAAGGCCACGCTCACCGCGCTCGGCTGGCGCATCCAGCGAGCCGACCTCGACCAGCAGGACGGCGTGGCCCAGTCGATGATCGACGCCAGCCATGCGAGCGGCGCCGTGGCCCGCCTCGACCTGGTGGACTCCCGGGCAGCGGCGAAGGAGGAGCGGGCGTACTCGCGCGGAGCCCAGTACGTGGTGGTCGCGGTGTGCAAGGACTGCCAGGCCCGAAAGAGCGGGTTCCTCGCCAGCCTCATCGAGCGCGAGAAGGCACAGAAGCTGCTGCGTCGGCTCACCAAGTAGGGCGTTCGCCGCACGGTCTCTGCCCGCGCGGGCCTCACCGCCTCACTTCGCACCGAGGAGCACCCGCGCGGTGCACTCGCTCTCGGGCATGACGTAGTGCACGTAGAGCTTCACCGGACCGATCCCTGCGAGCTTCACCTGCGTCATGCCATCCCCGGCGCCGAACACCTCTCGCATGGTCCTCTCGTCGAGCATCGCGAAGACCTGCCGCCTCCAGTGCTCGAAGGGCCAGGCCGGGAACGCGTGCGCCAGCACCACCTGCTTCTGCCGCAGCACCGGCGGCCGCCCGGGCGCGAGGATGACGGTGTCCGCCTTCGCCGCCACTGCCGCCTCCAGGACCCCGACCAGCGTCGGCAGCCTCACCACGGGCGAGGGTTTCTTCCCCGCGTAGATGTCGGCCTGGGACTGCATCCACTCCCTTGGCCGGTCCGGGAGCGCTGGGCCTCGAGGGTCTTCCAGCCAATCGCCCAGGCCCGCCGCCACCAGCCCGGCGAAGTCGAAGAGCTGGAGCTGGAACGGCGCCAGCGCCGCGTTCTTCGGCAGCTCCCCGGCCGGGTTCCAGCTCCGCGGCTGGCCCAGCCTCTCCCAGCAGGCGCGGTGCAGGACCGGCTGGTCATCCACCTCGTGCCTCTCGCCCTCGGCGTCCCAGAGGTGGCCGTCGTGCACCTGGCCTTCGAGGACCGCGCCGCCTTCGGGGTCGGCGGGCGGCGCGACGGCCTCGTCGAGCCAGGCGTGGCGCTCGGCGAACGACACGGCGGGAGGGCTCGGGTCATCGGCCCGCCAGATGCGCACCCTGCCGTCGTAGGAGGAGAGCGGCTCGCCATTGGGCGTCACGTAGTGGTCGCGCTGCACGGGCAGGCCGCAGACCTCGCAGAAGGTGGCGTAGACGCCCATGTGGCTCCTTTGTGCTCCGGGCCCATGGCCTGGCCCGGTCGTGATCAGCCCTGGTCAGGAGAATCGCACCGGGCGGTGCCTCGACACCACGCCTCGCAGCTCAGATCGGCTCCGGCGACAGGGGCAGGAACTCCTCTGGCCTTGCCTCCGGGAGGTGCTGGCAGAGGAGCGAGAGGTGCCGCCGCGCGGCCTCCCGGTACTTGTCGTCGTCCAGCGCACCCATGATCCTCCGCAGCTCGCCCTTCCACCCCGGGCGCGAGACCAGCTCCTGCGCGTTGGTCTGGCTCCACGCGTAGTGGAGCAGCTTCGCAAACGGAGCGAGCCCGTTCAGCCTCTCCCTTCGTGGCTTCCCCCTTCCCAGCCAGCGGTCCAGGGTGCGCATGACGTCATAGGTCGGGCTGTAGTCGGGTCCCATCGTCGGGACCTCGTCCAGGAGGTACTCGAGCGCGTTGCGCATGTTGAGCTCCTGGACGTCCCGCGGCGTCAGCGCGTCGCGCCGGAAGAGCATGGGGACCGCGTCCCGGGCGACACACGCCTTCAGGCTCGAGAGGAGCGGCTCGACGACGGTGGAGTACCGCCCGACGCTCCACGCATGCCACTCGCTGAGGCGGTGTTCCCTGTACGCGGAGGAGTCCTTGGCGACGAAGACCACCGGACACTCGTCGTGCACGACGAGTGTCCGGTGGTCTTCGTC
>CAZAIE010000099.1:4953-12059 GCA_964485035.1 uncultured Myxococcaceae bacterium
TGGCCGCCATGAAGCCTGCACGGTCCACCTCGCACTCGAGGTAGCTCCCGAACCACCTTCCCGGCTGGAGAGGAACGGGCGCCCGGGCCGTGATGGCCTTCCGCTGGTCGTCGGGGACGGCTCTCGCGAACCAGACGACCAGGTAGAAGTCCCCGGCCGGATAGGCGCTCCCGTGTCCGCAGTAGACGAATGGATACCTGGCACTCTTCGGCATCGTCGTTCCCCCAGGGAACAGGTCTGGACGGCGGGGAGTATCGCTCGGGTCTGGGTCCGGGTGGCGCCCGAGCGAGCGGGGGAATGCAGCCGGAGCACGAGCCGTTTTCCGACGCATGAGCCCATCCCCCAAGGCGCGAGCGGGCATCCTGGCGACGCTGCGGCCCAGCCAGCGCCTCAAGGACCTCCTCTCGACCCTGGCCTTCGTCCTCGCGGTGCTGGTCGCGCGCTCCTCGCTGGCGGACCACTACGTGGTGCCCAGCGGCTCGATGCTGCCCACCGTGCAGGAAGGCGACCACGTCGCGGTGGACAAGCGGGCCTTCGGCCTGCGGATGCCGTTCTCCCACGTCTGGCTCTCGGGTTCCGGGCCCGAGCGGTTCGACGTGGTGGTGCTCGAGTCGCCCGAGAACGGGGTGGTGCTGCTCAAGCGCGTGGTGGCGCTGCCGGGCGACCGGGTCGCAGTCTGGGACGGGCGCATCGTCGTCGAGGGTGTGGTCGCGGGGCTGGCAACGGACGCGGGTGAGCTACGCGAGGTCTTCGCTGGACGCCCACACCCGGTGCAGCTCACCGACGGCTACGGCCCGGACCTGCCGGAGACGGTCATCCCCGAGGGCAGGTACCTCGTCCTCGGCGACAACCGCGGCAACAGCCGTGACGGCCGGATGTTCGGACTGGTGTCTCGCGAGGCGATCCTCGGGCGGGCGGTGGGCGTGTTCTGGCGCGACGGAGCGCCGACATGGAGAGGACTGTAGGGGCCACGCCCAGAGCAGACACGGGCTCGGACAAGTGAGGAGCCTGCCCTTCCAGCGGACTGGACGGGCAGGCTCCGGACGCCGATACCCTGACCTATGGGAACGCCAGGGGCGCGGATGGAGTGCTGGTGCTGACGTAGGAGCCGATGCCGAGCTGACCAGAGCTGTTGTTGCCCCAGCACCGGGCGAGGCCGTTGATCAGCGCGCAGGAGTGGCCCTCGCCGCTCGCGACGCCCAGGACGCCGCTGCCGGAGGCCAGCCCCTGCACCTGCACGGCCACGTTGCTGTCGGTCGAGAGGCCGTTCCCGAGCTGGCCGTAGTTGTTCCGTCCCCAGCACTTCGACCCGCCCGCCATGGCCACGCAGGTCGAGTTGCTGCTCGAGGACAGGTCCGTCACCACGCCCGAGAGCCCGAAGACGCTGACCGGGGTCAGCCGCTGCGTCCACGAAGCGTCGCCGAGCTGGCCATAGAGGTTCTGTCCCCAGCACTTCACGGTGCCGGCCACCACCGCGCAGCTGTGGCTGTAGCCCGCCGCGATCGCCTGGGCGCCGCCGCTGACTCCGCTCACGTACCCCGCCACGGTCCGGCTGGTGGTGGTCCCGTCACCCAGCTGTCCCTCGCCGTTGAAGCCCCAGCAACGAACCCGGCCGCCGGCGATGGCGCAGGAGTGGTAGGCGCCCAGGGCGAGCGCCTGACCATTGGGGATGTCCAGGACGGTGGTGGGCGTGTTCCGGTCCTCGTTGGTCCCGTCTCCCAGCTGCCCCTCGTCGTTGGCGCCCCAGCACTTCACCACTCCGTTCTGGAGGGCGCAGGTATGGAAGAGTCCTGCGGCGATGGCACTGACCCCGCTCTGGAGCCCGATGACGCTCACCGGGCTGCTTCTCCCCACGCGGGTGTTGTCACCGAGCTGCCCGTAGGCGTTGTTGCCCCAGCACTTCACTCCGCCGTTCACCAGGGCGCAGGTGTGCAGATAGCCCGTCGCCACGGCGCTGGCGTCCGTGAGCACGGTGACCGGGGCCGGCCGGGTGGTCGCCGTGCCGTCGCCGATCTGGCCGTAGTAGTTGGCCCCCCAGCACTGCACCTCGCCATGGACCAGGGCGCAGGTGTGCATCCAGCCCGCCGAGAGCCGCTGTGCGAACGACACTGCCACCGGGTGGTTCTGGCCCGCGGTGGTGTTGTCACCCAGGGCCCCGCCATTGTCTCCCCAGCACTTGAGGACGCCGTTGACCACCGCGCAGGTGTGGCTGCACATCCCGGCTGCCAGGGCTTCGACCCCGGAGGTCAGGCCGTACACCGGCGTGGCGACTGCCCGGGACGTGTTGGTGTTGTCACCGAGCTGACCGTACCAGTTCGCTCCCCAGCAGTACGCGCGGCCATCGACCGCGGCGCAGACGTGGTACGAGCCCACTGCCAGGGCGGTGGCCCCAGCCGGAAGCTGCTGGACCACCTGGGGAATACTCCATCCGTTGTTGGTCGGGTCGCCGTTGCCCAGGCTGCCGTCGATCCCCCAGCCCCAGCAGTAGGTCGTGCCCGCCCGCACGGCGCAGGAACGGTAGACCCCCGCACCGATGAGGCGAACCCCCGAAGTGAGGCCCACGACGGGCCTGGGACTCCAGGCGTTGGCAAAGCCGCCGTCCCCCACCTGCCCCAGGTAGTTGTCGCCCCAGCACTGCATGCCGCCGTTCACCAGCGCGCAGGAGTGCCAATCGCCTACCGCGACGTCCTGCACGCCGCTGGAGAGCCCCGCCACCGGGGTGGGCGTGAGCTTGCGCACCGTCGTCCCATCGCCCACCTGGCCCGAATAGTTGTAGCCCCAGCAGAACGCCGCCCCGTTCTGGACCGCACAGGTGTGCTTCCGACCAGCCCCGATGGCCTGCACGCCACCGCCGAGCACCAGGACGGGAGCCGACCTGGTGACCGTGGTGCCGTCGCCCAGCTGGCCCTGGTCGTTCTCACCCCAACACCAGAGGGCGCCGTTCTTGATGGCGCAGAAGTGCTCGTCTCCCACGGCGACCGCCTGGACACCGCTGGCCAGGTTCGGCATCGCGACCGGGACCAGCGAGCCCACCGTGGGCCCCCAGCAGTACGCGGCGCCGTTGATCACCGCGCAGGACGTACCCGGTCCGACCGACACGCGCTGCGGTCCGATGGCGAGGCCGAGGACCCGGGTCGCAGTGGGACTGTTGGCACCGGTGTTGTCTCCGAGCTGGCCGTCCCCGTTGTAGCCCCAGCAGCGGAAGCTCCCGCTCTCCTCGGCGCAGCTCTGGGCGTACCCGGCGACCAGGGTCCGCACCAACCCGAGCCCAGGCACCCCGACCGGAGTCGACGCGTTGGTGTAGCCGCCGTTCCCCAGCTGGCCGGACGCGTTGTAGCCCCAGCAGCGCGCGTTCCCGTTGACGATGGCGCAGGTGTGCCAGGTCCCCGCCGACACGGCCTGCACGTTGATGGAGAGCCCGAACACGGGCACCGGGACCGGGCTGTTGTTCAAGGAGTTGTTCCCCAGCGCTCCGAAGAGGTTCGCGCCCCAGCACCTGGCGCTCCCGTTGACCACGGCACAGCTGTGCGCATACCCCGCAGTGATTCCCTGGACCCCGTAGCCCAGGTCGCTCACCGCGACCGGGCTGGTGCGCGCGACGAGCGTGCCGTCGCCCAGCCGGCCGTCTGCATTGGCGCCCCAGCACCGGGCGGCGCCGTTGGCGATGGCACACCCGTGGTACGACCCGACGGCAATCGACTGGACCCGCGTCCCCAGCGCCGCCAGTTCCTGCGGGACGTTCGCGCTCGCCGTGGTGCCGATGC
This sequence comes from uncultured Myxococcaceae bacterium, assembly GCA_964485035.1. Taxonomy (GTDB): domain Bacteria; phylum Myxococcota; class Myxococcia; order Myxococcales; family UBA5297; genus CAZAIE01. The sequence goes on from CAZAIE010000099.1 coordinate 8,718, forward strand.
CCAGCTGGCCCTCCCCGTTGGCTCCCCAGCACCACGCCCGCTGGTTCTTCAGCGCGCAGGAATGGGCTCCGCCCGCGGCGATGGCGTCCACTCCCGAGCCCAGACCGGTGACGGCCACCGGCACCAGGCTGTTGGTCCACGTCCCGTTGCCCAGGCCACCCGACCCGTTGTAGCCCCAGCACTTCACCGCGCCGTTCTGAAGGGCGCAGGAATGGCCATGTCCCGAGGCGATGGCCTCCACGCCGGAGTCGAGCCCGAGGACGGGCACCGGCGCGAGGCTGTCGACCGTGGAGTTGTTCCCCAGCTGGCCATACGTGTTGTCGCCCCAGCAGAACGCCCGGCCGTTGCTCACCCCGCAGGCGTGGTTTGCGCCGATGGCCAGGGTCTGGGGGACATCCAGGACGGTGAGACCGGGACTGCTCGCATTCGAGAGCGGGCTGCTCTCGGTGGTCACCGACTCGTCCACACCGACGTCGCGAAGCTCCCCGCACGCCACACCCCACACTGCACAGACCACAGCCGCCATTCGTCGTTTCACAGGTCCCTCCTTGGATTGGGTACTTCGGTCACCACCCCACGACTCCTGGGCTGGTCGAGCCCGGGTCGCAGCAACGTCGCCATCCGTAGTCCGGGCCTGTTGTGTTGTCCAGGTCACTCAGCAGGAAAGTCGACGGCTCGACAGGCCTTGGAGTGACGGAGAGTGAACCCTGCGCACGGGTGCCGACCAGCATGCAGGCCTGGCGTGGGCACGCGCTCAGCCCGGCGTCGCCTCGACGGTGAGGTCGAACCGGCCGACCCAACAGCTGTCCCACGCCAGGGACGTGCCCTTCACCACGATCCAGTGGTCCCCTGGCTCGAGTTCCGCCACGGAGAGGGACGAGCTCGTCCCCTTGGCTGCTTGACACCCGCCGTAGGTCCCCGCCGCGCAGCTCCCGGACCAGACCGCGAGGGCGAACCAGTCGTGCTCACCGGAGTTGGCCAGCGTCACCTTCAGGGCAGAGCGGCGCTCCAGGCGGAGACGGTAGAAGACCGCCCACAAGCCTGGCCCGTCGCAGGGCAGCTTGAACCCCGTGCTGCCCCCTCTGACCTCGCCGGAGACCGTCGCCTTCCCTGCCTCGAGCGCGAGTGGAGCGGCCGACTCACAGGTCGCGTTGGCCGCCACGGTGGCCCTCCGACTGATCTGCACCTGGAATGGGCCAGGCGTGGAGCCAGGGTCCGACCACTGGACGCGAAGGTAGTACCGACCCGGGTCGAGGCCGATCTCGCAGAGGTCGTTGCCGCGGACCTTGCAGGCCCCCGTGATCCAGCTGCAGCCGTCGCCCAGCACCTGCAGGCTGACGGTGTCCATCGTGCGGAAATGGAGATGGGACCTCTGGTCCAAGTCGATGGCATGGAAGACCGCCGGACCCTCGCACGACTTCGTGACCGGCCCTCCCCAGCGCAGGTCGCCCGTCAGGGTGGCGAGGTCGTCGACGAAGGTGACGGGCACAGCCGTCGAGCAGGAGGTGTTCGCGGGCGGCAGGCTGGGAGGCAGGACCTTCACCGTCGCCGCGTACGACTCGGTGGACTGGACCGTGACCGAGGAGAGGACCAGGAAGTACGAGCCTGGCGGCAGGTTGGGCACACGGAGCTTCCCGGGGACGCAGGCGAGCTGGGTGCTGGTCGCGCAGCTCGCCCCAGAGCGGATCGAGAACGCCGCCGAGCCGCTCACCTCGACGTCCGCCGCCTGGCTGAGCGTGAACGCGTAGATCCGGTCCGGGCCGACTCCACAGCCCTGAAGGTCCCGCGCCGCCCCCCCGAAGGTGCCGCTCACGTGGGCCTCGCCTCCCGAGAACTGCAGCGGGATGGCGTCCTCGCAGGTGTCGCCGGGGCCCTGGGGGAACACCCGGTGGACCTTCACCGTGAGCTCGAACCGCGCGGACGGACCCGTGACCCCGAAGACGTAGGTCCCCTTCGCGAGGGTCCTCAAGAGCTTGGGCGCGCAGACCGCCGGCGCCTGGCTGCACCCCGGCTCGTAGAGCGCCGCGGTGAACCCCTCACCCTTCAGCTCGAGGGTGACCTGCGACGTCTCCTCGATCTCCAGGCGATAGAAGCGGTCGGGCCCGTCCGGGAGCGCGCAGCCCACGGTGAGCCCGTCGGGGAGATAGCCCGCGAGCGTCCCCTCGACGAACGCCTGCTCGCCGAGGAAGAGGAGGCTGGTGGCGTCGGCACAGGTGTCGCCCACCTCCTGGACGAGCACCTCCATGAGACTGGCCGCCATCCGCCCCTCGGCGTCGGCCACGTTGAGCCCGAACGAGAAGCTGCCGGCCTCGGTCGGAGCGCCCTGCAGCTCGCCCCCGGCAGACAAGGCGAGCCCCGCGGGCAGCGAGCTCCCCGGCGCCAGCGCCCAGAGGTACGGCAGGGTCCCTCCCCTTGCGACGAGGGCGACCGTCAACGGCACGCCGACGATGGCGCGAAGCTGCTCGGGGGACTCGATGCGCAGGACCTCCGGCCCGGCATCCGGCGCCTCGGCGGTGACGCCCTGGCACGCAGAGAGGACGAGGACCAGGAGCGCACGGTTCATTGGTGGGAACACTAGCCCGCGTCACCCCGAGCGTGAATGGACATGACGCCGGGAGACCAGGCGCGAGGGGCCCCGGTGTGCTACGTCAGGCCCCGGTTCCGATCGCCATGCCCGTGACCCGTCCCCGAGTGGCCCGATGACCCGGCTGCGCCCGCACCTCCCCGCCCTCGCTGCGGCGGCCTTCGGGGGCACGCTCTTCTTCCTCTGCAGCGGCCCGCACGTCCTCTCGCCCACGTCGATCCACTGGCTGCTGCGTGGGGACTGGGCGCAGCACTACCTGGGCTGGGCCTTCGCGCGGGGCGCCCCGCCGAGCCTCCCCGTGGGGCGCCTCGACGCGCTGCTCGCCCCGCTGGGGACGCACGCGGCCTTCACCGACTCGATCCCCCTGCTGGTCGGCCTGCTGCGCCCGCTCTCCCCTCTCCTCCCGGACGACTTCCAGTACCTCGGTGCCTGGCTGGCGCTCTGCTTCGCGCTGCAGGGCTTCGTCGGGGCCCGGCTCGGGGCGCTCCTCTCCCCGGACCGGCGCGCCCAGTTCCTCGTGGGCGCGCTCCTCGCGGCCGCCCCGCCGCTGCTCTGGCGCGTGAACCACGAGGCGCTGGCCTCGCACTGGCTCTTGCTCGGCCTGCTGGGGCTGAACCTGGCTCCGGCCAACCGGCCCGGCTGGCGTCCGCTCCTGGCGGCGGCCGGGCTGGTGGTCCTCGCCGCGTCGATCAACCCCTACCTCGCCGCCATGAGCGTCGCCCTCTCCGAGGCGCTGGTGCTGCGCCTGGTCTTCAGCG
>CAZAIE010000100.1:0-12040 GCA_964485035.1 uncultured Myxococcaceae bacterium
CCTTCACCGTCACGTTCCAGGTCACCACCCCGCCGAGGTTCACCGGGTCCGGGCTCGCGTTGACCGTGCACGAGAGGTCGGCGCCAGTGCCCGCGGCCTGGACGGTGGTGCTCGCAGTCGCGTCGTTGTTCGCGCCGTTGGGGTCTGTGGACGAGGTCGTCGCGGTCAATTCCACCGTCTGCGCTCCGGCGGTCAGGGCTCGGGCGAGCAGGGAGAAGGTGCTGTCCGCGGAGGGCGCGACCGTCCCCAGATCGCAGGTGAGGCTTCGGCCGGCGGCGGTGCAGCCCGGCGGCGCGGAGACGAGCTCCAGTCCTGCGGACACCGTGCCGCTGAGCTTCACGCCCGAGGCGGAGGCGGGGCCGGCGTTGCGCACGACGACGCGCCAGGTCCCTTCAGCGCCCACGGCGAGGGTGTCGGGTCCGGTGACGGTGACCGAGACGTCGGCTCCGTTGGCGACGCCGGGGACGGTGGTGACGACGGAGGCGGTGTTGTTCGCGGGCCGCGGATCGGATGCGGAGGAGGCGACCGCTACGCTGACGGTGTGGCTGCCGGCGGCGTTGGCCCGGACCACCACGTTTGCCAGCGGCTGGTTTCCCAGGAAGAGCGTGCCGAGCGGACAGGTGAAGCCGCCGGCCGAGGCGTTGCAGCCGTTGCCGGAGATGAAGGCGAGCCCGGCGGGGAGGGTCCCGGTGAGGACCACGTCTGGGGCGTCGTCCGGGCCGTTGTTCTTCGCCGAGACGAGGTAGGTCACCTCGCCGCCCAGCGTGGCGGGTTCGGGCGACCCGCTTATCGACGTGGAGAGATCTGCGCTGCGGCTGGCCGAGCCGGTGGTGGTGAAGGTCTGGTCCGCGCCGAGGACGGGGGTGCCGGTGGTGGGCACGAAGCGCGCGCGCCAGTGGTAGGTGGTGCCCGGCGTGAGCTGGACCCAGTTCTGGAACCAGTCGGTGCTCGCCGCGGAGGCCACCGAGTATGGGCCACCCACGACTCCGTAGGAGGTGGTGGTGCCCAGGTCGAAGAAGAGGCTGCCGGTCACGAAGTTGGACTTGAGCGTCGCCAGCGAGCGCGCCGAGGTGTCGGTGACCTGCAGGGTCGAGGGCGTGGGATAGACGATCGAAGGCGCGGTCGTGTTTGCGTAGACGGTGGTCCAGACGAAGGCCTGGGCGCCCTTGTCGCCGAACCACGCGACCTCCATGGAGGCCGCGTCGCCGGTCACCGAGGAGTCCACGAAGAAGCGGTCGTTCGCGGAGGCCATGCCGAAGAGCGGCGCGGTGCTGACCACCGGGACCAGGACCTCGAAGAGCCAGCCAGAGGGGACCTTGGCCCAGCCCAGGCCCCAGGTGCCGTGGCCGAGGCCCGCGGTGGGCGACGAGGGACAGATGTAGTTGCCGTTGGGGTCGGCCCCGAAGACTTCCTGGGTGATGGCTGGGGTCACCGAGAACTTGGTCAGGAAGCAGCGGATGGGCGTCGAGGCGGAGATGGCCAGCGCGGTGTTGGGGGGCGGGGTCATCACCGGCTGCACACCGAGGTTGCTGCAGGGGGAGATGTTCGAGACGAACCCCGACGCGTAGTAGACGTCGCCGACCTTGGGGGTCGCGCCGGCGGTATCGATCCAGTAGGAGGCCTGGGCCTTGGCCATGCCGTACTCGCCGCCCGCCACGGTGCAGATGCCGCGGACCTCGGTGGGGGCGCCGCTCATCCAGGCCGCGAAGGCGGGTGCGGCGGGGAGCAGCCCTCCTGCGAGCGTGAACAGCATCAGGTGCGCCTTCATGACTCCTCCTGGCCGGCCTGGGACCTCGAGGCCCGTGCGCGATCCCCGGGCGCACGTGGACTCACGGGGCAGGGGGTTGGATGTCGGCGGGGGAGGAGCGATGCGGGGAAGGTGCTCTGGCGGGGACGAGGTCTGGTGCCAGGTTCGTGGAATGGTCAGTGATTACAGCCTGATGCCCCGTCCGAGCGGCGGTGCCGCAGAGCGCGAGTGGATCCTTGCCCGGGTCTTCATCCACACTCCCGCCCGGACTGGGAGGGGCCATGACCGCCTTGTACTGCAGCCGGTGCAGGAGGTTCCACGACAGCAGCGAGTCGTGCGAGGAGCGGTCGCGTGGGGGCCGTTCGGGACCGACCACCCTCCCCGGCGCGATCTTCCAGGGGCTGTTCCTGGGGATCATGTTCGGGTTCCCGTTCGGGCAGCTCACCAACAGCCCCGAGCCCTTCCTGGCGGTCGCGCTGCCCATCTGGTTCCTGCGCGTGGGCTACCACGTGGTGAAGCACCGCAAGCCGCGGGAGCGCCCGGCGGTCGTCGCGGAGCCGCCCAAGCCCGAGGTCGTGGCGCAGCTGGCCCGGCAGCGACGCCTGCGGCTTCGCTGGGTTGCTCGCGTGCTCGGGGCCGTCGCGGGGCTCGGTGCGCTCGTCGGGGTGGGGGTCTGGTGGAGCCAGCGCCCCACGCAGGAGGAGCTCCTCTACCGGGCTTCATCGAGGGGCGAAGTCGAGACCGTCCGTCGGCTGCTCGACGAGGGCGCCGCCGCGCGCGGTCCGGCCGGTGACCCCTTTCCGCCCGTCTGCGCAGCCGCACGCAGCCCAAACGCGGCGACGGTGCGGCTGCTGCTGGACCGGGGCGCGGACGCAAACCAGAGGGTGGGCGAGCTCTCCGCGCTGCACATTGCGGTCGAGTACCGGCGGATCGAGACGGTTCGCCTCCTGATCGAGCGTGGCGCGGACCCTTCGGTACGGGACGGCCAGCTCCGGACTCCGCTCGCCATCGCGGTGCAACCCGCGGCCGACCTGGCCATCGTCCGGGAGTTGCTGCAGGCGGGGGCGTCGCCGAACGACTGGTTGGCGCTCTACACCGCGCCGCCCGAGGCCCTCGCGGTGCTGCTCGCGGCGAGCAAGGATCCCGGGCTGGTCTCGGAGGACAGGCGGACCAACCTGCTCGGCCTGGCGGCCAGCCGGGGATGTCTCGAGGGCGCCCGCGCGCTGCTTGCCAAGGGTGCTCTGGTGGACGAGGCGCCCCCGGCGGGTCGCCGGCCTCTGATCGAGGCGCTCACCAACCGACGGCCGAAGCTGGTGGCACTGCTCCTCGAGCACGGCGCCTCGCCAGATCCTTTGAGCGACGGCGAGCCTCCACCGTTGGAACTGGCGGTGGAGCAGGGCCTGCCCGAGGCTGCCCAGGCGCTCTTGGGGAAGGGCGCTCAGGTCAGGCTCTGTCCGAAGCTGATGGGCGAGAAGCCCGAGGGAGTCCTGGAGTACGCACGCCAGGCCGAGGGGAAGCGGAGGTAGCCCCGGATCGATTTTTGGTATCTGCCTGAACTTACTTGGGTTCTCGTGGAGTTGGGCCCGAGTCTGGCACCTGGACATCAGGGGACATCGAACCTGGCACCAGGGGACATCGAACCTGGCACCAGGGGACATCGAACCTGGCACCAAGGGACATCGAACCTGGCACCAAGGGACATCGAACCTGGCACCTGGGGGGATCGGCCGGACGCTGACGCATCGCGCCATCCGAGTGCCGAAATCTTGGGGTGGGGGTGGCCAGCCGGGCGCAAGTCAGTAGACTGCGCGCCGCCGTGGGGGTGCGGGGACTTCCGGTCCCCGTGAGAGCAGACCTCCCTACGTGGCGAACGCTTCGACCCTGTCTTCCGAAAGAGGGCCCTCCATGTCTCAACGTTCACCCTGGTGGCTCGCCGCTCTGGCGCTGGCTGCCTCGTGCAACCCAACGGTCACCAAGGACGAGCCGGTCACCGTCAGCGCGGCCACGCTCGCGCTCTTCCAGCCGGACACCGCCGAGCCCTGCAAGAGCGTCCTGCCGTTCCCCAGCGACCTCGCCAAGGACCCCGCCACGGGACGCTTGAACCTTCCGTTCTGCCCCGAGGACTCGGCCGACCAGACGAACATGAAGCGCGGGCTGCGCACCCTCGACGGGTACTCGCTCTCGACCGCGATCTACACCCGCTTCAGCGGCGCCCTCGACGAGGCGAGCATCGCCTCCGCGGTGGCTGTCTTCAACGCCGCCACCGGTGCGCCGGTCACCGTGGGGACCCGCTTCGACACTGCGTCGAACACGCTCTACATCCAGCCTGCGGCCCCGCTCGCCGAGGCGACGAAGTACCTGGTGGCCATCACCACGGACCTCAAGGACCCCAAGGGCGGCGCGGTCTCGTCCGACAAGATCTTCGTCTTCGCCAAGAGCCGGGAGCCGCTGATTGACCAGTGGGGGTACAGCCGCTTCGCCTCGCTCTCCGACGCGGACGCCAACGGCCTCGAGGCGCTGCGCCAGGGCTTCGCCCCGCTCTTCGATGGGCTCGCGAACCTGGGCCTCGAGCGCTCCAAGATCGCCGTCGCCTGGGCGTTCACCACACAGACCGTCCACGCCTCGCTGCCGCTGCTGGGCCAGGTGGTCGCAGGCGGCGCGAAGTTCACCTTCGAGAACCGCATCCCCGCCGCGAAGCACGGGCTCATCGCCGCTGCGGGCATCCCCGCCACCGCACTCTGCGACGTGCACTCCGGCCGGGTCTCGCTGCGCAGTCTGCTCACCCCGACCGGCACCTTCGGCGTCGACGCGAACGGCGCGCCCGTCGTCGGCACCGAGGTCGCGGACTACCTCCTCGTCACCCCCAACCCCGACCCGGTGGGCGACCCCGGCTGCACCAAGAGCCCGGCGTGGAAGGCCGACAAGCTGGTGGTCTTCGCGCACGGCCTGGGCCGCTGCAAGAACGACGTGCTGGCGCTGGCCAACGGCTTCGCCGCCGCGGGCTACGCGGTCCTCGCGGTCGACGGCCCGTTCGCGGGCGCCCGCTCCCTGACGACGCTGGGCGACCAGGACCTGGACGGCTGCCAGGACCAGCCCGCGACGCCGGAGTTCATCGCCGCGCCCGGCCAGTCCACCAACCCCTTCGTCATTCGCGACCACCTGCGCGAGTGGGCGCTCGAGCTCTCGCAGATCGCCGCGGCGGCCAAGGCGGCCCCGGCGGCGCTGGTCGGCGGCACCTCCACCACGCCCGCCTCGGCCGTCGCCGTGGTCGGCCACTCCTGGGGCGGCATGGCCGCCTCGCTGGGCAGCGGGCTGCTCACCGGCGTCAGCGCCCTGGTGGTCAGCGGCTCGAGCGCCGAGCTGGGCGCGGTGTTCACCGCCGGCATCAGCGAGACCGTCGCCGCGCAGCTCAAGGCCGCGGGGATGGACCCCACCAAGGAGCCCGGGCTCTCGGTGCTGAAGGCGAAGACCGCCGAGACCGTGGCCGCGTTCCGCTGGGCCATGGAGCCGGGCGATCCGCTCTTCGGCGCGACGCCGTCGGTGAAGGCGCTGGTGCAGGTCGTCTCCCCCGGGGCGGGCATGGCCGAGGCCGCGCTGCACGGGGCCGAGACCCAGAGGAAGCTCGCGAGCGCGTTCCAGGTGAAGCCCGAGGTGCTGGCCAAGACCACCTTCGAGTTCGCCAACGGCGCGGCGCCGCTCTGCGACGACGGCACCGCGGTGGTGGGCGCGCTGCTCATGCCCTGCATCGAGGACAAGACCAAGGCGACCTGGCCGCTGGCGCTGGCCAAGACCGCGGGGATGCAGCGCCAGGCGATCTCCTTCGTGGCCTCGGGTGGTGCGCTGGTGTGCGACCCCGACTTCACCAAGCCCTGCCCGTGAGGACCGCCACCATGACCCTTTCCAACCAGAGGTCCTCGATGTCTGTGCTGCGTCTCTTCGCCCTGCTCGCCGCGCTCGGCCTGCCCACCGTCGCGTGGGGCGGCGGCTTCTCCGTCACCGAGGTCGGCTCGCGCGAGTCCGCCCGCGGCAGCGCCGCCACCGCGCTCGCCGACAGCCCCTCGGCGATCTACTTCAACCCGGCCAACATCGCGCCCCAGGACGGCTTGCGCCTCCAGCTGGGCATGTCCGCGCTGCTGCCGAAGTGGGAGTACCGGAGCCTCGACGGCAGCACCCAGACCAAGAGCGAGGAAGCGCTCTCCACGCCGCCGCACTTCGCCGCGAGCTACAACCTCGGCAAGCTCGGCGAGGGTCCGCTCGCGGTGGGCGTGGGCGTGTTCGTGCCCTACGGCTCCACCTTCGCCTGGCCCGAGGACTGGGCCGGCCGCGGGGAGATCCAGAAGATCTCGCTGCAGGTCTTCGAGGTCTCGCCCGCCGTCGCCTGGAAGCCGCACCCGCGCGTCGCGGTGGGCGCCTCGTTCCGCTACCTGCCCTCGAGCGTCTACCTGAAGAAGGCGGTCCGCTTCGGGACCGAGCAGGAGGGCGACGTGGAGATCGCCGGGTCGGGCTCCGGCATCGGAGCGGGCGCGGGCATCACCTTCTTCCCGGTCGACGGCCTGACGCTGGCGTTCGCCTGGCGCTCGGGCGTGACCCTGGACATGAAGGGCCAGAGCAACTTCCGCTTCGCGCCTCCGTTCGACACCGAGGGGGTCGACCGTGACGTGAGGACCTCCGTGGCCCTGCCCAACCACGTGCGGCTGGGCTTCGACTACCGGCCGGTGAAGGACCTGAGCATCACCGCCGACGTGGAGTACCAGTTCTGGAGCTCCTTCAAGTCCATGGACATCATCTTCGTGAACGCGGACGGGACCGAGGAGGTCCAGTCCAGCGCGCGCGACAGCCACGACACCTTCGTCATCCACGTGGGCGCCGAGTACCGCCTGCACGAGTACTTCGCGCTGCGCGCCGGCTACGTCTACGACCAGACCATCCTCGACGAGGAGACGGTGAACCCCGCGCCGCCGGAGTCGGACAAGCACGTGGTCGCGGTGGGGGCCTCGCTGTACCTGGGCCGCTTCGGCGTCCACGCGAACTTCTCCAACGTGTTCTTCGCCAAGCGCACCAGCACCACGGCGCCGTTCCCCGGCGAGTGGCGCGGCGGTCACGCCAACGGGACCATGGCCTACATCTTCGGCCTGAGCCTGAGCGCCCAGCTCGACACTCCCACGGTGTTCGGGAACCCCCAGCCGGCCGTCACCCCCGTCGCGCAGTAGCCCGAGGACTTCCCAATGCGAACCAACGACATCCAGAAGGCACTGAAGCCGGTCGGGCTGCTGGCCCTGGCCTCCCTGTGCGCCTGCACCATCTCCGGCACCACCGACCCGAAGAAGGACCGGTTCGAGCCGCCGCCCGCGGCCGAGCCCTACCAGCCGCCCACGCCCGAGGCCAAAGCGCGCAAGCTGGTGATCCTCCACACCAACGACGAGCACTCGCACCTGCTCGGGTTCTCGCCCATGACCGAGTACCCGTTCGACCCCGAGGCGGACGGCAAGGTCAACCCGGCCAAGGTCGCCGCGCGCATCGGCAAGGACGAGAAGACGCTGGGCGGCATGGCCCGCCGCCAGTACCTGGTGAACAAGATCCGCGCGGAGAGCGCCGACCCGGTGCTCTTGCTCTCGGCCGGCGACAACACCATGGGCACCGTGTTCCACGCGGCGGGCTCGTCCGGCGCGCCGGACTACGTGGCCATGGGCGCGCTGGGCTACGACTTCACCACGCTCGGCAACCACGAGTTCGACTTCGGCCCGGACTACCTCGCGGCGACGGTGCGCGCGTCCCAGAAGATGCTCTTCGGCGGCGCGGTGCCGATCCTCGCCTCCAACACCTACTTCGACGACGTGAAGCCGGGCGGCGCGGGCACCGACCTCCAGAGCCTGGTGGGCGAGGGCAACAGCGGCGCGCCGATCATGCCGTGGGCGACCAAGCGGCTCGCGAACGGGCTCAAGGTCGGCTTCCTGGGGCTGATGGGCTACGAGGCGCAGCTCGTCGCGGCGGGCAAGGGCCCCATCGCGTTCTCCGTGCCGCAGAGCGGGAAGAAGTGCGCCACCTCGGCCGACTGCGATGTGGGCACCAGCTGCACCCGGAAGGTCTGCGTGGATCCGCTGGATGCGGCTGGGCACGTGGGCGCCATCGCGGCGGACGCGCAGCCGGTCGTGACGCTCCTACGCGAGCAAGAGAAGGTCGACCTCGTGGTCGCGCTCACGCACCTGGGCAAGGCCGAGGACGTGGCCGTGGCCTCGCTGGTGAGCGGCATCGACGTGATCATCGGCGGGCACTCGCACGACGTGGTCGCGCCGCTGACCGTGACCAACGCCGGGGGCAAGACCCTCATCGCGCAGGCCGGGGCGTACGGCACGCTGCTGGGGCAGGTCACGCTCTCTGTGGCGCCCAACGGCGCGGTGAGCCTGGTCGAGGAGGAAACGAAGCAGCTCGTGCTGGACGGCAAGCTGGACACGGAGATCTACGCGGGGACGAACCTCGCGGCGACGCCTCCGGTGCTCTCGCCGGCCTTCGAGACCGCGCTGGGGCTCACGGGCGGAATCCTGGGACCAGTGCTCAAGGGCCTGAACGACGCGCTCGCGCCGGTGCTGGGCGCGAAGCTGCTGGACCAGGTGGCGGCGAGCGACCACGACGTGGTCGGGGAGATCCCCTTCCAGGACTCGAACCTCTCCAACCTGGTGACCGACGCCTCGTTCGGCATCGTGGCCTCGGGCGCGTGCCTGAACCCCGCCGCGGAGAAGATCATCGCGGTGCAGGCCAACGGCGTGCTGCGCGACTCGCTGCGCTTCGGGTCGCCGGACGGCAACGGGAAGCGCTGGACCTCGGTGGCGGACATCTTCGGCGTGCTGCCGCTGGGCGCGAGCCCCTGGGCGGACTCGAGCGTCGCGGCGCCGGGCTTCCCGGTGGTGGTGTTCCGCATGCACCCCGCGGAGCTGTTCGTCGCGGCCGACGTGGGCGTGACCAAGGGCCTGGAGAGCGACTCGTTCTTCCTCTCGTACTCGGGCATGCGCGTGACCTTCAATCGCAGCTTCCCGGCCTTCGACAAGAAGACCTTCGACCCCATGAGCACGGAGCCCGGCGGTCGGGTGACGAAGCTGGAGCTGGGCAACGACCAGGCGGGCTGGACCACGCTCTATGAGTACGACGCGGCGAAGCCCTGGGCGCTGCGCTGGAAGGGCATCCACCCCAGCACCGGGACGGTCACGGTGATCACCAACCTGTATCTCGCGGGGTTCCTGGACGCGTTCGGGCTCAGCGCCTACGCGGCGGACGGGACGACGAAGGTCGTGCTGCCGCAGACGGTGATGTGCCAGACGATGGAGCCGGCTCCTGACTGCGCTGGTGGCAAGCCCGCGCTGAAGGAGTGCGCGTCGCTGCCGGGCAGCGTGCTCGCGCCCTCGCCCAACTGGAAGTACCCGGAGGTGAAGGAGTGGGGCGTGCTGCTCAAGTACCTCACCAGCCCCCAGGCGCTCGGCGGGACCATCCCGGCGACGATGTACGCGGGGTCCGCGCCGAAGAACCCGCGGGTGGTCGAGGTGAAGTGAGGTAGGCCGGAAGCTCGCTTCGTCTCTGGAACACAATCACGCCCGGTCCGGCTCGCGCTGGACCGGGCGTGGTGTTGGGTGGACGTGGACTGGGTCGACGAAGTGGATGGGGCTCAGTCGCGCTGCTGGGGCGCCAGCTCGAGCGGGCTTGCGGCAACCGGCGCTGGCTCCGACCCTACGCCGAACGCCCGCTGTCCCCACGTGGCTGGCGCGGACACCAGGGCCTGCTCCCCCAGCTCGTCTCCTTGGGCGGACTTGCCGTTGACGAAAAGCCACCGCTCCCGGTCGCTGTAGGAACGCCCGGTCAGCGTGAGCCAGGGACCGTCCTCGTCGATCCAGTACAGGTCCTGCACGCTCCACTCGAGCCCGCGCTGCGAGCGCAGCTCACCCTTGGGATCGACCTCGGAAAGCACGACGAAGGACTGGTCGGGTTCCGTGGGCACGGTGAACGCGACCAGCGAGCTCCCGTCAGCGCGCAGGTGCCCGACCTGCACCATCGGCGCAGCGCCCACCCGCTCCCGTCGCACCTTCGCCTCCTCCCGTGACTTCGCCACGGTCTTCATCGGGCGCTGGAGCAGCCGCTGCCAGCGCACGGTTCCGTCCGCGTTTAGCAGCACCAGCCCCAGGTTGAAGGCCGGGTTCCACTGCTCCGGCGGCACGGCCACGGTCACGAGGATGCCGTCCTCCCTCAGTGACAGGCGCGCGCCCCACCACTCGGGGGCCACGCCGAGCGCCGTCGTCCAGACCACTGTGCCAGTCGCGTCGAGCCGCACGATGCCGAGGCCCGCGCCCGGGACGCGCCCGGCGACGACGAGCCCCAGCGACGGATGCCACGTAGCCGTCAGCACCCTCGACCAGCCATCCAGGATGCGCGACCACTCCAGCTTTCCGTCGACGCCGACCAGGGCGAACCACATGCGGCGCTGATTTGCGACGACGACCGGGACCATCACCACTGCTCCCGTCCCCGCTGTGAAGAGCTCGGGGCCATCGCGCTCGCCGCCCGGCCGGTCGTCCGTTGGCGCGGGCAGCGACAGCTCCGTCGCCGAGAGCACCAGCCCCGCACGATTCATGAACACCACTGCGAAGCGCGTGGATCGCAGATCGCCCGCGAGCAGGGCGAGTCGCCCGTCCTCGAGCTCCACGATGCGATGGAAGGTGTCGTGGGGCTGGCCTTCCTTCGCAGTGCCGAAGGGCCGGAAGCCATACTCCCAGCGAACATCGCCGCTCGCGTCCAGGCTGCGGACCAGTGGGTGCTTCGCGGGCTCGGTGCCCTGTCCGGCGAGGACCGTACCCATCTTCGTGGTGACCTTCCCCGGGAAGTTCCACGGGTCCGGCTTCGCGGAGCGATCTGCTGCCGCGGCGAGGAGGTTCAGGCCAGGGGCAAAGCACCCCGGCGTGAGGACGAGCGCCAGGGTCGCGAGCAGACGCTGGACGGGTCTTGCAGACATGCAGCCTCCCGACGGCCTTGGACCCCCCGTCGCTTCCTCCGATTCAACATGGATGGCCGCCTGCGTCCAGCGCGTGGGCTGGGAGGGCCGCGCTGCACCCCGCCGATCGCGTACACTCCGCGCCCTTTCGTTTCGCGCCCGTCCGTCCCCAAAGGCACTCGCAGCAGGCCCCCATGCCCTTTCAGTCGCTCGGTCTCAATCCTTCCCTGGTCCAGGCGGTCGCCGGGCTCGGGTTCTCGGCCCCCACTCCCATCCAGACCGAGGCCATCCCGGCCATCCTCCGCGGGGCAGACGTCATCGGCCGTGCCCAGACCGGCACGGGAAAGACGCTCGCCTTCGCGCTGCCCCTGCTCCAACGGCTCCAGGAGAACCCCAGCCGCACTCCTGGCCTCGCGCGCGCTCTCGTGCTGACCCCGACGCGTGAGCTCGCCTCTCAGGTCGGCGAGGTGCTGAGCGAGCTGGCGCGACAGACGCCCGGCCCGCTGAAGATCGTGGTGGCGTTCGGCGGCGTCTCCGTCAACCCGCAGATGATGGCGCTGCGCGGTGGGGCCGACGTGGTGGTGGCCACCCCCGGGCGCCTGCTCGATCTGGTGGAGCACAACGCCCTGAAGCTCTCCTCGGTGCGCACGTTGGTCCTGGACGAGGCGGATCATCTGCTCGACCAGGGCTTTGTCGAAGAGGTGAACCGGGTGTTGGCGCTGCTCCCTCCGCGCCGCCAGAACCTCCTCTTCTCCGCGACCTTCCCTCTTCCGGTGCAGACGCTGGCTGGGACCCTGCTGCGCGATCCGGTGCGGATCGAGGTGCCTTCGACCGAGAGCGCAGATCCGTCCATCGTCCAACGCGCGATCGAGGTGGACCCGCCGCGGCGCACCCTGCTGCTGCGACACCTCATCAAGGAGCAGGGGTGGAAGCGGGTCCTCGTGTTCGTCGCCACCAGGCATGCGGCCGACGTCGTCGCCAAGAAGCTGTACGACAAGGGCGTCTCGGCCGTCTCGTTCCACGGCGATCTGAGCCAGGGGGCTCGGACGCAGGTGCTGAGCGGGTTCAAGGCCGGGAAGTGGGACGTGGTCATCACCACCGACCTGGCCTCGCGAGGGCTCGACATCGTGAAGCTGTCGGTGGTCGTGAACTACGACCTGCCGCGCTCGCCCGTGGACTACGTGCATCGCATCGGACGCACGGGGCGGGCTGGAGAGAGCGGGCTCGCCGTCAGCTTCGTCAGCGCGGAGACCGAGGCGCACTTCCGCCTCATCGAGAATCGACAGTCGAAGCGCGTGGCCCGGGAGCAGGTCGCAGGCTTC